>JACQVT010000576.1 GCA_016209665.1 Planctomycetota bacterium
CCGCCGCCGCCCGAACCGATACTCGACGAACAGCGTCTGCCCCGCCATGCGCTCGACCCACCCCGCCGCCACGATGCGCTTGCGGTCCGCCTCGCTGACGTTCACCACCAGGTTGCGGCAGCAGTAAGTGCAGCTCTGGCAGTCAAACCGCTGGAAGACGGGCAGATGAATAGGCGCATGCTTGGTCACTTGAACTCGGCAAGCGGAATGATCGTAATGATCCCACCGAAAGGCCGGGAAGATGGGGTCATCGCTCGTCGTCATAGATCTGTTCCCGGCTCACGGTGAAACCTTCGGGCCACGGGCCGAGATCGTATGTTGGCAGCCGCACGCGTCTGGGGCCGGCCGCCGGCCTGGTTTCGGTCTCGACGACGACGACCGCTCGGTGCTCGCCCGGCTGAATCTCGGGCGGGACCTGGATCGTCCCGCTTCCGTCGGCGCGGACCGTCAAGGTGGTTTCGATGGCTCTCATGGTCTGGCTCCCAGTCGACACAGGTGCCGCAGGCTCAACAGATTATAACACGGCTACGACCAGTCTTACAGCCCCGCGGCGCGGGCGGCCTGGCGGACAATGTCGGCCGAACGGGTCAGCTCGCGATGCTCGAGGTCGCTGAGAACGGCCGTCCGCAGCGGGCGGGCACCCCGGCGGTTGACGACGCATGGGACGGACAGGCAGACGTCTGAGATGTCGTGGAAGTCTTCCAGGTGCCGCGACACGGTCAGGATCGCGTGCTCGTCGCGCCGGATGGCTTCGACGATGCGGGCGGCAGCGAGGCCGATGGCCCAATTGGTCGCGCCCTTGGCGGCGATGATCTCGCCCGCGGCACCGCGGACCCGCTCCACAATCTCGCGGCGTTCCTGGAACGTCAGTGGACCGCGCCCGGCCGGCTCGAACCGGTCCAGCGGAACGTTCGCGACGTGAGCGCTGGACCACAGCGGCAACTCTGACTCGCCGTGCTCGCCCACGATCTGAGCATGCACGTTGCGGACGTTCACGCCGATGCGTTCGGCGATCAGCGTCACGAACCGCGAGCTGTCCAGCACCGTGCCCGAGCCGATCACCCGCTCGTGTCCGCCGGGGTGCAGCTTGCCCGCCGCGTAGGTCAGCACGTCCACCGGGTTCGAGACCACCAGCACGACGGCGGCGGGGGCGGCGGCCGCAAGCGCGGGAACCATCCGGCGGAACATCTCGACATTCGTCTGGGCCAGATCGAGCCGCGTCTGGCCGGACTTCTGTTTGGCACCGGCGGTGACGATCACGATCTCGGCCCCGCTACAGTCGGCGAGCTGGCCCGCACGAACGCGAACGCTCGGCACAAACCGCAGGCCGTGGACGAGGTCCTTCACCTCCGCCTCGCACTTGGCCTGGTTGACGTCGACGAGGGTGATCCGCGAGGCCAGGCCCTGGAGCATGATCGAATACGCGATCGTCGTGCCCACCGAGCCCGCCCCGATGATGGCGACGCCCCCGGCCTCGACCACGGGCGCGGCGGGGCCACGATCCTCCCGGGCGGCAGGGACGCCGGTGATGGCGGAATCGTCCTGCATGTCAGGATGTTAGCAGTCCCTGCGGCCCCCGGACCAGCCCACCCCGTCGAGTCGCAGCGGCGAGTTACGCGGATTTGGCGGCCTGGGCCACCTGGTCGCGAACCGACTTGGGAGTGACCCCCAGAGACTTCAAGGCTGCCTGGGCGACGCAACCCTTCTCCGCCAACAGGGCGAGCAGCAGGTGCTCGGTGCAGACGTGCTTGCTGCTGAGGTCGCGGGCCTCCTCGATGGCCCGGGCCATCACGTTGCGGAAGTGCGGCGAACCGGGCAGCCGTCCGAACACCCACGTGTCCTCCAGGCTCGCCTTGACGAGCTTGTCGACCTCGGCCCGCAGCCGCTCCTCCGTCGCGCTGCTGTCGCGAAGAATCGTCGCGCCCAGGCCCGTCCCTTCGCGGGCGATGGCGAGCAGAACGTGCTCGGTGCCCACGTACTCCTGATCGTACTCGCGAGCGATGGCGTTCGCGAGCTTGATGACCTGGTCGACCCGTGGGCTCAGTCGTTCGTACATGCGTCACCCTTCACCCGCGCCGGTCGGCCCGCGGCCGACGGCGCACCAGCGGAACTCCAGGCGCTAATGCGGCCTGATCAGACTATACCCAAGGCTCAGCAGGGCGACAAGGATCGACGCCACCAACGTGATCCGGATGATCCGCAGCCGGTTGGCGATCTCGCGGTCGCGCCACTCCGCCAGCCGCCGGTCGATCTCCTCCAGCTTACGGTCGATGCGCAGCTCGATCTCGTCAAGCTTCTCCCGGACGTAGTCGTCGGCCGCCCCGCGAATCCGTCGCGCCAGCCCGCTCACCACGCCCTCCTCCGCGATCTGGTCCCGCAGGGTGGGGTTCTGATCCTCGGGCAGAAACTTGTAGGCTTCGCCCTCGCCGGGGCCGCCGGGGCCCGCCGGCGACTGGGGACCCTCCAGGAAATGGCTGATGATGCCGCCCATGAGCCGCCGCCGATGCCGTGTGACGCGGTCCCAGAACGGCTCGTGCGTCCGCAGCCGCTCCCCCAGCACCTCCGTCGGCTCATCGCCGTTGACGGCGATGCCCCGCAGCCGCATCAACGCCACCAGGCCGCGGCGGCTCAAACCCTGCGCGTCCACCTTCTTGATGCACGCGATCTCTCGCGCGAGTTCCTCCTTGCTGATGGACTTGCGTACCGGACGGCGGGCCCACACCACGATGTCCAGCAGGGCGTCATGATCGAGCTGCTTCAACAGTGCTTGCCGCTCGCGGATGCGAAGCAGCAGTTGCTGGCGCTCCATCTTGGCGTCGAGCGTCAGGCCGAGTTCCCGACCGTACAGGATCAACTCGTCCGCCGGCAACTCCTCGAACCTGGCCGTCGTCTTGGCGTCGCTTCCCACCGGCTGTCCAGTATCGCTCATGGCAGAACCCAATGTAGGGCCACGACACCCCCCAACACCACCAACAGCAAACCGATCCGCAGCAGCTCGCCCGCGAACTGCCGGACCCGGGCCCGCAGCAGCAGCACCACCGCGTAGTGCCCCATGACCTTGTACCGCCGCGAACTGCCGAACCAGACCACGTACCCCCAGACCGTCCGCGCGGTGACGATCGCCACGTACACCGTCACCACGATCGACAGCAGATACCGCCACAGATCGAATATGTCGATGTCCGGCATGCGATTCGCTTGTCCCTCACTGTCCTTCCCACCATAATACTGCAAGCGCGGGCGTGCCAGCCCGCCCGGGGGTCCTGATGGCCCAGCAGAAACAGACCGTCGTCTCGTTCCGCGTCGACCACCACCTGGCGGAGATCCTCAACAACCTGCCCGACAAGTCGGCCTTCATCCGCGAAGCGATCCTCCGCCGCTTCCACACCGAGTGCCCGTTCTGCCGGGGCCGCGGCGTCCTGCCCGGCCTCATCGCCGAGTGGTTCGAGACCCAGTTGCCCCGGCTCAAGACCATCGAGTGCAAGTGCTGCAACTACCGCTACCCCGTGGACATCCTGCCCCCCGAGGCCCTTACCGGCCCGGGCGACGACTTCGTCTGCTCCCACTGCCGCGAGCACGGCCACGTGCACTGAGAGGGATGAGGGATAAAGGATGATGGATCAAGGATGAGGCATCAGGGGATCGGGCAGGGGGCGATTCATGTCTTGTGTTGACAATGTAATACAGGCTGTCATAGTATTTGGAGTACGAGTCGATCGAGCTTGCAGGGCGGCGACCTCGCCAAACTGCTCGATCGACATAACCTTTTGTTTTTACTGGTGTTGCGGTTCATAGGCATCGGTGTTCGTGGAATCTGACTCATGGAGCTGCCGCGGAAAAAGCCGGGTCGGGCAACGCTGGTGCTGCTGGCGGCCCTCGTCGGGGCGGCGCTGGCCACCGTCGCCCTGTGGCCGCGCGGTGGGGCGGCGGGGCGCGACGGGAAACTGCACCTCGTTTGCACGTTCCTGCCGGTCTACGTGTTCACGCTGAACGTCGTTGCCGACGTACCCGACGTCGACGTTCGCCTCCTGGTTGAACGCGACGTGGGCTGTCCGCATTCGTACTCCCTGACCGGGCAGGACCTCAAGCTGCTGAGCGAGGCGGACGTGATCGTCGCCAACGGCCTGGGCGTCGAGCCGTTCCTGGACCGGGTCACGCGCGGGCAGCACGCAGCGGAGGTCATCACCATCTCGGACGAGTGCGACGTACTGCGGCTGCGCTCCGGAGAAGCCGAGGCCGACGACCACGACCACGCCGACGACCATGCCGACCATCACCACGACCCATCGGACGTCAACCCGCACACGTGGGTGTCGCCGCGGCAGGCCGCGATCGAGGTGCGCACGCTCGCCCGCAAGCTGGGCCAGGTGGCCCCGCCGCGCGCAGAGGCCTTCCGGGCAAACGGTGAGGCCTACGCCCGGCGGCTGGAGTCGCTGGCCGGTCGCATGGAGGCCGCCGCCCGGTCGTTCACCAACCGCAACATCGTCACCGGCCATGCCGCGTTCGACTACCTGGCCCGCGATCTGGGCCTGAACGTCGTGGCGACGTTGAGCGTGGTTCCGGGCGAGACCGGCTCGGCCGCCCAGATGGCCAGGCTGATCGACACTATTCGCCGAACCCATGCCGCCGCGGTCTTCTGGGAACCGCCGTTCGCCGACAAGGTCGCCCAGACCATCGCCCGTGACGGTGCCGTGCCCGTCTATCCGCTCAACCCGTTCAACACCGATGCCGGCCTGCCGCCGGCCGCGACCCTGGACGACACACGGCGCATGTATGAAAATGTGATGGAGCAGAACCTGGCTACGCTGCAGCGCGCCTTAACGACCACGACCGCGCCTGCGGAGTGAATCGGCGCGACGTGGTGGCGCCGGTTGGATCGGGAGGCCGCGCCGGCTGAAAGCCCGCGGCTCGTTGGAGATGAACACCGCCCACATCCCGAAGGAAGGCTTCGCCCTGCGGCTCCGCAACGTGTCGGTCACGCTGGGCGGCGTGCAGATTCTATCGAACGTGACCGCCCAGCCGGCCGCGGGCGTGCTCAACGCGATCATCGGTCCCAACGGCGCGGGCAAGACCACGCTGCTGCGGGCGATTTTGGGCCTGGTACCCTACTCCGGCACGATCCACATCGGCCGGACGGTCGAGGGCGCGCCGCTTCGCATCGGTTACGTGCCCCAGCGGCTCGATTTCGACCGCGGCATGCCCGTCTGCGTGCTCGATTTCCTGTGCGCCGGCTTGCAGCGGTCGCCGATCTGGCTGGGACACCGGCGGCGGGCCCGGCAAATCGCGGCCGAGCAACTCGCCCGCGTCGGCGGCAGCGGCTGGGAATACCGCCGGCTCGGCCGACTCTCGGGCGGCGAGCTGCAGCGCGTGCTGCTGGCGATCGCCCTCACCAACGAGCCGGACATCCTGCTGTTGGACGAACCGGTGGCCGGCGTCGACGTGGCCGGCGAGGAACTGTTCTGCGACCTGCTCGGCTCGCTGCAGCGCCAGGGCAGCTACACCATGCTGCTGGTCAGCCACGACCTCAGCATCGTGACCCAGCACGCCCAGTACGTCATCTGCCTGAACCAGACCGTGCAGTGCCAGGGCGACGCCGTCACCACGCTGACCGCCGATAACCTGCGGGCCCTCTACCGACAGGACGTGAGCCTGTACGCCCACACCGGCGCCCACGAGGGCCACGCCCACGATACCGGTTGCGGTCATGAACGCGGACCCGCCCACGGACACGAGCACGCGCATGGACACGAACAGGCGCATGGGCGCGAACATACGCATTGATCCAAACACGCGGCGCGGGGCGCGCACAGAGCCCGGAGCGCAAGCGACGGGTAGCACCGACAACGGAGGAGTACCCGGCATGGTATCGACCCCACGCTCGCGCCTGGGGCTCTGACGGGATGCGACTCGCATGATCGGGACATTGCCTGGACTGGACTGGTGGACCAGCGACGTGCTGCCGCTGCTCGAGCGGAGCGTCCGGGTGTTCCTGCCCGAAGCCTGGCAACGCTACTCGTTCATGCACCGGGCCATCCTCGAATGCCTCCTCATCGCCCCCATGTGCGCCGCCGTCGGCGTCAAGGTCGTCAACTTCCGCATGGCCTTCTTTTCCGACGCCATTTCCCACTCCGCCTTCGCGGGCGTGGCCTTCGGGTTCCTGCTGCACGAGGCCGTGGCCCGCTTCGACTTCGATCCGCGGATCGCGATGGTACTGTTCGGCGTCCTCGTGGGCCTGGGCATTGCCTTCGTCCGCCGCGGGACCGACCTGTCGAACGATACCGTCATCGGCGTGTTCTTC
>JACQVT010000577.1 GCA_016209665.1 Planctomycetota bacterium
CGTGCAGCGGTCCAGATCAATCGTCATGCCCCATCTGGCCATGCGCCGATCACTCCTTATCATGCTTTACGCATCGCGACCCGAGTGGCGTTCCAGAACGGACCCGAGGTCAGCCGGTCAGTGTGCGTTTCCACCAGTTTCGAGGGGTTCTGGCCGACACCATCACTCCACCTGCCTCCCCCCTCGTGACCCAGCCCCCACGGCATGGCCACCACGTCAGGCATGATTCCCTCGAACAGCTTGGCCCGGGTCTGCATCTTCCCCCGCCTCGAGGTGACGATCACGCTGTCGCCCTCGGCGATCCCCAGCCTCCTCGCCGTAACCGGGTTGATCTCGACCCAGCTTCCCCATCGTTCGCACATGATCGCTCCGCAGATATCCATGAGCCAGGGAACATTTACATCACGCAACCCAGCCAAGATCGCCAGCGGATAAACGTACAGACGCAGGGGGAAAGCATCGCCCGGTTCCGTCTCGTGAACCGGCTCGTAATGGGGCAGGCATCGGATATCGTCTTCCAGCGCGCGGGGCCGTATCCGCTCGGCGATCACTACCGAATGGAACGCGAATCGCTGGGGCGGCGAACGGAATACCCGGTCCCATTCGCGGTGATAATAGATCGGATCGGACCACCCTCCGCTCTCCACGATCTTGCCATAGAACGTATCAGCGCTGGTCTCGCGCGGGGGGCCCCACCCGCTCCGTTCCAGCAGCCGGGTCCACCCGACCTCTTCCACCGGACCCAACGGCCCCCCCTGGCCCGACGCGTACAGCGTATCGTACGCTGCCCGCACAACCGCCTGGGCGTCTTTATAAGGCAACGCCGATGCCATTCTTTCGCCCATTTGTCGCGCCAGTTCGAGAACCAAGTCGGCAGAAGCCGTTGTTCTCGAAAAGCCGGCAATCACGGGTCGCCCGATGCTCACCGTCGGCTCGCCGGTCAGCGTGTGGCTCACATCGAGTTCCCACCGCGCCAGGAAGTGCTGGTCCGGGATAATCAGGTCCGCCCAGCGCGCCGAGTCATCCAGCCACGGAGACAGGCTCACCACAAACGGTACCTTGGCCAGAGCCTGCTTCATGCGCTCAGGGTAAGGGCTGTCGAACACAGGGTTCGCGCCGGCCAGCACCAGAACGTCGATGGGATAGGGCAGATCGGCCAGAATGCGTTCTGCCAGCAGGTGGGGCGCAGGCACAACATCCGCAAGCGGGTAGGTGGACGGATCCGCCTGGTCTATCCGCGGCCTGGCCAGGGCCGCCCGAGCAACCTCATCCGGCTCGGGAATGGGCTGGCTCAGCAGGTCGACATCCTGGAAGTGGGTCACGCCTCCGGGCACGTCGATGCTGCCCACCATGGCGTTCAGTGAGTGGATCGCCATACGATCGTAGCAACGCTGCGTGGATATCCCCGAACCATCGTATCCCAGGGCCAAGGCGGGCTTGTACGTCGCAAATTCCCGGGCAAGACGGAAGATGGTTCCTTCCTCGACGCCGGTGATATCTGCCACCTTCGAAGGAGCATAGTCGCGGAGAACCAACCGGCGATAGCCGATCCGTTCCCCGGTCCCCTCGACCACCAGATCCTCGAAACCATGGGTGAGTTGCTCGACAAACTGACGGTCGTACAACCCTTCACTCAAGAGGACGTGAGCCAGGCCCAGTGCCAGGGCGCCTTCGGTGCCCGGGCGGATCGGGATCCACTCGTCGGCCTTTGCCCCCGTGATAGAAAGGCGCGGCTCAACGTGGACAATCCTTGGCCGAACGGCTCCGTGGCTCGTCCGTAGCGCCGCGAAAGCCCCACTTGCCTGGGCCGGAGACCAATGGGTGTCCAGCCACTGGCTGGCAAAGGACAAAACGTACCGCGTCCGTTCGAGGTCGTAGCCGACGGCCCGTTTCAGGCCCTGCATGGCCCAAACGGCCGGATAGACCTCGTGCCCTTCGGGAAAGGACCAGTCGATCAGGTTGTTGCTTCCGTAGCCCTGAAGGAAACGACCCCACAACAAGCGGTTCAGTCCCCGGTCGCCGTTGATCACCACGGCCACCCGGTGGGGACCCGAAGTCTCGCGGACCTCCCTGAGCTTCGCGGCAAGCCGTCGGATCGCTTCGGAACATCCGATCGGGCGATATCGTCCCGAACCTTTAGGACCGGCTAGGACTGCCGCCTCGGTCAGCCGATCCGGGTTGTATAACGTCTGGACCGCGGCCAGGGCCCGGGGGCACAGCCCCCCCCGGTTGACCGGGTGGGCGGGGTTGCCCGCGATCCCCACCACACGATTGTCTACCACGCGCACACGAAGTCCGCATCCGCCCGGGCATTGCCGGCACGTAGTTGTCAGCGACCGTTCGACAGGTTCCGAGGGCGTACCCTCGGCACCGCCGTAAATCACCCCCGGCAACGAAAGGACAGGTTTACTCAGAGCGCCGGAAGCGGTTCCGGCGATCAGAAACTCACGACGCGTCATCCGCATGTCCATTACTCCGAAAGCAGCCGCAAGGGAACCGCTCTGACCCGTTAACCGGCTGCTTCCGGCATAGCGTGGTCCCTCACGCAGACCGTGAATAGACGGCAACTTCTATTCTGACACACGAGCCTAGCGACCGGTTCCTGGAACAGCCCGCTTTTGGGACGCAATCAGGATCTTCATCACTGTCGGCTCGGACACTTCCTTGTCCTCCCTCAGCTTCATCGTGCGCGTGGAGTACTCGTAAAACAATGAGGCTCCGATCTGCCCCTCTGGAGATTGGATGTCACGGAAGGTCACCGAGACAGTCCGTTTCTCCTTGGGTTTCAGGCGAGTGTCAATCTTGATTGAACGGGCCTCGAGGAACATCTCTTCCTCGAAGGCGATCGGGATCATCCTGTCATTCAGCAGGACCTTGGCGAACTCGATCCTCTGTTGTGCCACCACGCGCCCGCGGTCCATCAAGTTGACTTCCAATACCACTCGGTGACTCGGCAGACCCGTGGGCAGGCAGTGCCCGGCGCCCACGTTGTTGACGCTGATCTGTACCAGCACGTTGCTCTGGCCAAGGCGCTCCACGCTCAAAACCTCTATGGTCGCCGCCTTGCGAACTTGTTCCAGATCGTGCGAGCCTGAAATGTCGTGGAGGTTGACCCCTTCACGCGCCGCGGCCGTCAGCCCCAACGAGACAATCCTTCCCTGAACGGGTACCATATGGCAGGCTTGGCAATGGGTCCCCTCCTCCGCGTAGGGGCTCGTTTTCCATTCACTGTACGTCTCCAGGATCGCTACCCCGTGATCGTTGCGATATTCGTGACAGACGGCGCAAAGCTCGGAACTGCTGTGCAGGCCCGAGTTCCTCACCCGGTGCGCAGGGGACTGCGCGTGCTTGAGCGGGCCATACTTGGTCTGCCCCACGTCCAGATCCATTTTCTGTTGTGGTGCGCCGAGATCGACGCTGCGCAGGCTGTGGCAGAAGTCGCATGTCACGCCTTCACGCGTAATCGGGCTTTCGGCGGCATAGTCCTGCGTCACGTGCACGGTCGGGGCGTGACAGTTCAGGCACATTCGGGTGCGCTCCGACTGGTACACGGCCGTTCCCGCCCGGTACGCCGCCTGGAAGACGCCGTTGCTGAACGCGCGTGCGTGCATGGACTGTTGCCAGCAGGCGTGGATCGCCTGGTGGCATGCGCCGCAGACCTCCGCACTCGTGAATGTATCCGTTTCGACTTTCAAAACGGGCCCAACGAATGTGGTACTGCCGGTGTCTTTTGAATCATCGCCGCACCCCCCCGATACCATCAGGAAGGCGGTGAAGAGCCAGGCGTTCCTGCGAATGTGCGCGCCTCGAACCCCGGGCTCGATCAGCCCCGTTTCCGTCGGCCCTGACACTGCGCCCCTGCCAATCCCGTGCCACAGGATGCGAGTTGGATCCGCGCGATCAACGACCGAAATCCTGAGCAGTGACATGAATGCACCCGGCTTCCACCAAGCTTCCCATCAACCGCGGCGACGGGACAATTCCTGCCCTTCAAGAACGATGGGACAAAATGAGAAGACTGTTTGTATATACCACCCGCTTCCGGTCCTGTCCACATAGTTTTTTCATTTCATGCTCCGCAATCCGCACCCGATGCTGCCCGAAGCGGCGTGTCACAGAACTGATACACCGCCTGCTCAGCGCTGTTGCTCGTGGCAAAAGAAAGGTCTCCATCGCGTTGCCACGAATTCCGTGATGACCTCGATCCTCGGCCTCGCGTCCCTCAGGGTTATATGCCTCCGTCTTCCATTCCCGGCCGCCCAAGCGGGAGTCTCACCAGCGGGGCGCCTTGAAGCGCGGAAACCGGGCAATCATCACGGACCCGTCGACGCCGGCGGGGCTTCAGCATGGCTGTACCGTAAGGGTCGCCCGAATCGCCCGAACACGCCGGATTGTCCGCAGACTCGGATTGTGGTAACGTAACCGGTGAATCTTCCAAATCGATTGTGGGCATCGCTGCCCGGAGGAGACAAGCGAAGATGTCGGCTCGCGACACTCGCGCATGGTGGCCAGAGTGGCTGGCCGGACTCGTCGCGCTGACAATCTTGCTTTCGGCAGAAGCCGTCTCATTGCCATCCGTTTCGGCGGACGAGGCGCATCGCGGCGGCAGTGCAAGCCAGCCGTCCGGCTCCCAACCGGCCGCCGGACTGAAGGGGGTGGCCAACCCCCACTGGTCGGCCGGCGGTTGTCGGTATTGCCATCAGTTCGCCGGAGATAAGCCTCTCCCGATCAAGCGTGATCAGGTTGACGGGGTTTGCCTGGGGTGCCACGATGGCAAACAGGCGAGCCGCGAGTTCCACCCCGTCGGGCGTCTCTTCGCGGGAAAACAGATTGTTCAGCCCGAGGGTTGGCCGGCACCGCACGGCAGGCTGGGTTGCGTGACCTGCCACGACATTCTCCACGGGTGTGAACACCACCAGCTCCGCCCCAGGCAGAACCCCGGGTTCCTTCGCGGCTACGAGGGGGGAAACCTGTTGGTCTTCTGCGCGCGTTGTCATGCCTCCACGGCTGAACAGAAGCGTTTCAATCCTCACGTCATGTTGGACAAAAACAACGCCTCGATTCCCCAGACCTGCTGGTTCTGCCATCGCTGGCATGAGCATTCGCAGGAAGATGAAGTCGCCAACGCGGCGGCTTCCGAGGGGTGCGTGTTCTGTCATGGGCCCGACGAACTGGATTTTGCCGTTCGAAGCGGTCGACCGAAGCTGAGGGTAGACGAACCGGCCCTCTGTCTGAACTGCCATACGCACCATGTGGACTACTTCGAGCCGGGCCACATCGGAAGAACGGTGCCGGCTCACATCAAAACTCAGATGGTGAAAGCCGAGCGGCTGCCGCCGGGGCAAGCGGTTGATGCGGCCGGCTCGCCGCGAGCATCAGCCGCGAAACCTCGCCCAAGTCGCCTGCCCTTGGCTGGTGAAGACAAGGTCGTGTGCTCGACCTGTCACAATCCCCATCAGGAAGGCCTCTTTTCCCCCGCCAGCCCTCTCAGCTACGGGGCGATGCAGCACGGCACCCAGACCAACCGACTCCGCGGCCTAGGTAAGGCAGTGTGTCTTGGCTGTCACGATAAGTAGACCGGTCACTCGCGACCGCTCTCGTCATCTGCTCGCACCGGTAGGTGCCTCATCGCCAAACCCTCTTCGCAAAGACACGGCGGAACATGCGCGCGGTTTGCGCGCATGTTTCCGGGCGGGAATGCGCTTGGCTTGCGGGCCATAGCAAGGCGGCCCGCCTTAGGACCGATCACCCTCCCGGCATCACCGTCCGCAACCGCGGCCCTACGCTTCTGGCCGGGACTTCCCCGGCGGGATCCTATTGCCTGGGATGTCCAAGTGGCAGCAGGTAAAGCACGCGATGACCTTTCGGAAGTTTCAGCGCCTCGGCGACTTGCTCGTCCTCGAAAGCTCCGATGGGCACGCCAGCAAGCCGCAGGGCGGTGGCTTGAAGAAGGACATTCTGGGCGACGTGACCGGCCTCCATGAAGCAGTAACGCTCCGCCCGATCGTGGTACTTGCGTGCCGTGCGCTCCACGACCGCGGCGATGATGATACAGATCGGTGCGTGTCCAATCGCTTCCTGGCCGAGAGCGGCTCGTTGAAGCGGTCGGCGATGATCGCCCGCGAGATGGTGCTCCAGCGAATGGTCCGTCGGACGATAACGGCTGACGCCTTCGGCAGTCACGACGTACAACTCGATGGGATACAGGGCCCCAGCCGACGGCGCCGCCCGCAAAGCCCCTTGCCGATCGGTGATCCCCTGTCCTGCCCAGCAGAGCTGGCCGACCTGCTCGATCGCCAACGGGGCCTCAGCAAACTCTCTAGCCGTCCGCCGTCGCCGGATGGCTTCCTCGAGCGATACCGGTCCGGTCAACGCCGGTGCGGGCAGCGGCTTGTGCCTGCCGTTAGTGACCATCGCCAGCTCCTCGTTGGTGACCAGCATGACCACAACCACTCCGTGGAACCATGTGATCTTCATCACTCGGTCCTCCTGTCAGGAACTCGTTCGGACCCTGAAGTTCACTCTGCCGGCACTCGGTAGCTGTAGACGTGCGATCCGCTGGCGAAGTAGATGCGCCCTCGGAAGTAGTCGCCTCCAGGTCCCACCGGCACCGGCGAGGCGGCGAGCAGCTTGATCTCAAACGTCCCCGGTTCGACCCGGCCGATGCCTTTGACGAACAGCATGTAGACACCCCCTTTGGAATCCGTCACGAAGGTCCGCGGACCCTGGTGGGAGTTGGTGGGCCCGAAGGATGTCTGGGTGTCCCACTCGTGGATCAGCTTGCGTTTCACGGGGTCGAAGACAAAGAAGCGCGCGCGGTCGACCACGCCGTAGACCAGACCGCTGGGCCCCGGACACAGATCGGAATACTCCTGCGCGCCGTCGAAAACGGCCTGGTGCCATTCCAGCTTCCGGGTGCTGAGGTCCATGATGTAGAGTTCGGCCTGTTTGGCCTGCTTCTCGCCGCCGGTGCCCGGGCTGGGGGTCGTGCCGCCCAACAGCTTGCCGCCGGGCAGGGCCGCCAGACTCATCGTCGCCTGCAGCGCAAGCACCTCCGTGTGCTCGAGCAGAACACGTTTCTTCGTCTGGCGGTCCCAGAACAGCAGTCCGCCGCCGGTGAAGCCATACTCGGGCGTCCCCGCCAAAACCAGGGTTCTTCCGTCCGGGCAGGCCAGCAGGTCGTGCGGACGGTTGATGTGCGGCTCGCCGTCGGCCAGAAAGAGCGGATTGGACTCGGGCTTGCCTTTTTCGGTCGGCACCCAGGGGCGGGCGGAGTCCCATTCGAGCAGGAATCCCGCCCCGTACCCGCCGACGAAAAACCGATCGCCCTGTCGAGCGACCGTATTCCACTGCCCATAGCCTTCACGATTCGTCCACTCGTCGGTTTGCGGATCGTAGCTGAAGAACCGCATCGGGAACGCCGTCCCGCCGCAAATGGTGCCGTCCGGCGCCGCCGCCAGGCCCATGACGTGCGCCCCCTCGCTGTGATAGTCAAACTTCACCGTCTTGACCGTCTTGGTCTTGGGATCCTCCACCGTCAGCACCCGCTCGACCGGGTCGCAGCCCGCAAGCCGCTTGCCGTCCGGAAACTCGGTGTGGAACAGGCCCTGCGAGCTGGTGATGATGGGCTTCTTGCGGATCGAAGGTTCCTTTCCGATCTTGCGGGCCTGGCCTTTGTACAACTCGTACCAGTTGTCCTTCCCGCCATCCGGATGGTCTACCGCCGTCCCTGGGTATCCATAGACTTTGCCGTTCACGTCCCGATGGACCTCGGCGGCGCCCCGGACGCGCTCGTTCTCGGGGATCATCGGCTTGGCCTTCCCGGTTCGCGGGTCCAAGCCGATGATGTGGCTGGCCGTCGGCCCGATCCCGAAATAGATCCAGCCTGCATCGTCCGCCGCCACGTGCCGCTGATACTGCTGCCAGTTCTCACGGTGCACGTGCCCGTAGTCCTTGAACTCGCGCGTCTTCGGGCTGAACGAAACGACGCCGCTCTGCGGATAGCTGACCGACCAGATCAGCCCGTTGTCGTCTTCCGTCATGCCCATCGCCATCCGCGGGGCCGTCTCACGGCAGAATGTGAACGCCCGCCGCGCCGGATCGAACTCGACGAAATGGCTGTTGAAATGCGTGTAGAACCGGTTCCCGCTGGAAAGGATCGAAGCGTAGGGGCAGTCTCCCCCGGGCGGAAACGGCATGGGAAACTCCTCGCTCTTGCCGGTTTCCGCGTCGATCATGAGCAAGGCGTAGCCGCCGCGGCGATCGAACAGCCACAACAGCACCACGTCTCGTCCCGCCCCGTCAACGGTTGCCACCGTACCCCGGTGGGTGCTGACCGGCGTGGCCACGCCGTGGTGCGTGAAGCCGTTGCCCAGGTCCTCCTTCGCCGCCAGCACCGAACCGGCCGCCAATGTCAGGACCGCGAGCATAATGGGCCCGATCCCCGCGCGGAGCATCGATCGCATCGTCTCATCCTCCCCAACCGCCGGCGCGAAGCTGGCGGCTCACCTCGCGCCGCCGGCTCCGGCAGAACTCGGCAGTGTCAGCCGCCACACGTCGTTGACCACCGGCCAGGTGTTCCCCGCGACGACCCACAGGCTGCCGTTGAAGACGTAGGGCGTGACCTCGTGGCGAGGGGCGAACCGGGGCCTGGACTCGAACCGCTGCCAGTACCGGCCGTCGGTCGTCCACCAGACATCGCCGAGGTTGCGGCTGTTGACGTTGTCGTGACCGCCGATCAGCCACAGCCGCCCGGCGTAGGCCACGGTGATCGCCCATTGGCGCGGCGCCCACGGGGCGTGCTGGACCTCGCGCGTCCAACTCGCCCCGTCCACCGACGACCACACATCGTTGTGCGTGGTGAACTGCTTGTAGCCCTTCTCCGGAGGGTTGTTGGCTTCCTCTGTCCGGCCGCCCATCAGCCACAGCCTGCCGTCGAACGCGGCGACCGCGGTCGCGGCCCGATTGCCGTAGGGGGCCTTGGGCGTCGCGCACGTCCAGTTGACGCCGTCGGCCGTGGACCACACATCCTCGCCGCTGCCAAGCTGCCAGATCCGCTCCTTGAACACCACCGCCTCGCCATAGCCCCGGTTGCCGAACGGTGTGTGGTCGAGAACCTTGTTCCACTTCACCCCATCGGTTGAGTTCCAGACGCTGCCCTTGATCGCCCAGAGCTTGTCGCGGAAGACAACCATTTCGCTGTAGGGGTCGTAGGGTGTGGCGTCGCTGACCAGCGTCCAGTTCACGCCGTCGGCCGACGACCAGAGGTCGCGGGTGAGTTCGGCCGCCGGATCGCGCGAGTCCTTGGGCGTCCAGCCGTTGCTGAGCCACATCCTGGCGGCGAAAACGGCGTCCTCGGCGGTGTCGCGGGCGCTGAACGGCCCGTGCGGCAGCACGCACCCCCATTGACCGTCCACGGACTCGCCGGGGCGCGTGGTTGGGGTCGCGGCAATGGATGAAGCGGCGATGGCGGCGGCCGCCCGATACGCCGCGACGCCCGCGGTGTCTGTCGGGCTGGTGAAACCAGGCCCCCCGGCGGCGACGTAGCCGTTGCTCGCCCCCGACTCGTCCGGAGTTACCCAGAACGAGTAGAGCTTCCCGCCCGTCACGTGGAAACGGAACCGCACCGGCTTGCCGGCCACGGTCGCCAGGTCCCGCAGCTCCATCCATTGGATCGGCTGGAGCGTCGCGTCGGTGGTGACGGGCATGCAGCGGTTTCGGCCGAGACCGACGATCGGCTTGCCCTCGCGGTCGAGCACCTCGACGCGCAGCTCGCCGCCGGACACGTCGGCGTTGACGAACAGGTGTTTGCCCTTGAAGGTCAGCGGCCTCGTCGTGAGCGTGCCGGTCTGCTCCCCGGCATCCATCGAGGCAAAGCCGTCGCGACGGAGAACGGCCAGGCCCGTCGAGGCCGGCTCGCCCGTCCGCCCGCGGCCGCTGACGTAGAAGTGCAACTCATCGCCCATGACCACACAGCCGCTGGCGCACGACTGCACGTTGGCCCAGTTCCACGCCCCTTGCGTCTCGTTCACGCCGGCGAAGGGCTTCCGCCAGGGGCGGTGCCAGTGGAAACCGTCTCGGGTGTAGCCGACCAGAATCTCGTTGCGTTTCTCGGCGTCGTCGCCGGACTTGCCCTGCCAGATCGAGAATAACCCGACCAGGAGACTCTCATAGGGAACCACGTCCAGGTTATAGAGCTGCGGACCGGTTTCCATTTTTTTGCCCGCGGGGTGTGGATTCTGCGGATCCAGCCGGTCCGCGGTCAACCAGAGGACGGCATTCCGGCCGAGGTTCCGCATCCCCTCCACCAGGTCCGTGCATTCCGCGTAGCGGCGCGATCGGCCCCACGGCTCGATCAGGCTGCGAATGCTGTAGACCCAACGCTGACGAAACGGGTTGTAAAAGATCGTCGTGCGGTCGCCGATCCCCCCGCCGACGATCAGCGGCTTTCCCCAGTGGATGCCGTCGGCCGAATGGTAGATGGCCGGCTTGAACCCGTCCCCTTCGGGGCGCGGCACGGTCGTGAACATCTTGTACCGGCGGGCAGGGTCCCTCTCGTTCAGGTCGAGCCACACGGTGTCCGAGTCGCGCTCCTGGTCGAGCAGGATGTTGGTCCCCGGCACGATGTCCAGCGACGGCTTCTCCCAGCGGATGCCGTCGCGGCTCGTGGCGTAGCAGGTCCGCTT
Organism: Planctomycetota bacterium; assembly: GCA_016209665.1. Lineage (GTDB taxonomy): Bacteria > Planctomycetota > Phycisphaerae > UBA1845 > PWPN01 > JACQVT01. Next base: position 10,686 of record JACQVT010000577.1, read on the forward strand.
CAGGTTGCTGCCCATGTACCACATCTTGAACAGCCGGTCGGCCGGGTCGTACCACACGCCGCCCCCGAACACGATCGCCGTCGCCTTGGCGGGCTTGCCCTTCATCGAGTCGTTTTCCCACGGTCGGTCGGGCTTAACCACCGGACTGGCCGGGTGGTATCGAGCGGCGTGAAAGGTCCGCGTCAGCGTGGTTTGCTCGATCAGGAAATCATCCACAAACAGTTGGCGGCCCACGTCGATGGGAATAACCTCGGGCCGGTTTTGCAGATAGGGCACCGGCATGGGTTCGCGGCTGAGCTTGTCGATTCGCGGCGGCCATTCGTCCGGCAGGCCAATGCCGTTACAGAGCGTCTCGCCCGCGCTGGCCGCCCTGGCCCCGCCTAGCGAAAGGACAAGAACGGCCACCAGCAGCAACCCGTGTCTCCGTCGTCGGTTTCTCATCGGGGGAATCCTTGATAGGCGCATGATGCCGCCTCCTCCGTCGCACCCGTCTGACGTTGTACTTGAAGTGCATGCTACAACGCGTGTGGGACCGGCTTCCAGCCGGTCCATTTTCCGCGCTATAGGATGCACAGTTACGGCGCCGAGACCTGTTGCTCCTGTCCGTCCGGCCGTCGACAGCCGCAAAGCCGTGCAATTATGAGTCCGCCATGCTGCTGCCGCAAGCGCACGGACATCACCAGGATTTGTTGACCAGCGGGGAAAGGGTGCCCTCTGCGCGTTTCTCAACCGAGGGAGGTCTCCGGTCTTCTCCCCCTTTCGCCCGTGTCCGTCACTGTCTATAATGACAGTATGCAGACGCTGACCGCAAAATTCGACGGGAGGGCGCTCGTACCCGAGATACCGTTGGACTTGGCGGTAGGCGAGCGGGTTGAGGTCAGCATCGACGCCGCGAGACCCCCGATAAACCGGCGCTGGAATTCCTCGCGCAGCTACCACTGATTCGCATCGCACCGGAAGATGCCGAGGCCATCAACCGCGACCCTTCTTTCAGCGTCGAGGAGTCCTGATCCATGCCGCTCGACGTCCCGGCGGTGTAGATGGTCTTCCTCGATAGCACGATTCTTCACTATCCTGCTTCAGTGCGATGCCGGCCGCTCACCGGGTTTCAGGAGTCGGACTTCGTGCAGGCACAGGCCGTAGCGGCCGCCGGCAGGATTGATCTTCAGCTTCATCCCGTTCCAGTCCGGCGCGAAGTTGGCGGAGTAGCACAGCCAGAGGGTTCGGCCATCCCGGCTGATGAACTTCGACGGGAAGTTGAGAAAGTAGCCCTGCTCGCCGAAGTCCTTCATATACACCACCATCCGCCACGGCCCGGTGATCGCGTCCGCCTCCAGGATGTAGGAGTTCATTTTCGCGCAGGTCGGCCAGCCATCGGTGACGCACATCAGGTACTTCTTCAGCGGCGGGTCATACGTGACCGTCGCGCAGCCCATGTTGTTGTTCCAATCGACGAGCGGCCTGATCCGGGTGAAGTCATACGTCCAGACCGGCCGGCCCCGCCGATCGTGACCGGCGAAGAACTCGTACTTGCCGATATCGTTGATGTTCTCCGGGCTGGGTGTCACCCGGGCAAGGTATACCTGGTCGGCTGTGATCCAGCTCAGGTTCGCATAGCGGGGCTTGGGGTCGTTCTCCTCGGCGCCCATGCCCACCAGGTAGGCCTTTCCATCCGGGGAATGCTCCATGTCGCGGCCGAAATCGACGAAATGCGGACAGCCCATCTTCACCGGACCCATGAACTTCTTCGGCTCCGGAAAGAGCGGCTTGTCGGGCGACAGCGGCGAGGGCGTCCAGCTCTTGCCGAAGTCCCGCGAGATGCGGAAGCCAGGCATCGGCCCGAGCACCGGCCAGTTATAGGTGAAGCCCTCGTGCTTGACGGAGCCGGCCGGCCCCAGGCAGTACGTGCCGTAGTACCAGATGCCGTCGTGGACCAGGCTGCCGCACGGATAACGCCCCTCGTAAGGCTGCGGGCTCGCCGGCTGCGGTGGCGAGGTGTTCCTGATCGTCAATCGCCGCGGGTCGTCACCGATCATGACGGCGTTGCCGGTGACGGCGCCTTGGCCTCCTGAGTTCGACCTGACGCCGTCGGTGGTGCCGTCGGTCCACGGCGAGTAGAGGTTGCCGTCCGCGCCCCACGAAGGATACCAGGTGTCGCCGCAGCGGTAGTCGCTCTGACGCCCGGTGAACAGGATGTCGGCGAGCGATTTGGACGGCTCGAAAGGGCAATCCGCAGGCGGCTGCGACGGCCAGACCCGCGGCCCGTCGGTCCACCCGTCCTTACCACTGCGCTCGGCGGGCGCGGATTCAGCCGCATGAGCGGGAGTCCTCGCCGTGCTGCGCAGGAACGGCCCAAGAGCCGACGCCGACAGGACCACAAGGATCCAGATCATCCGGCGGGACCGATTCGTCCGCATGTTGCCGCCTCCTCTACTACGTGATCCGGCCGAGATGCAACCTGAGGGGATCGGCTCACAGATCATGGTCTACAGCTTACCGCTTACGAGGATCGACGTCCCATCCGGTCACTTGGCCGGCCATGACCCGCCGCAGCCCGGCGAATCGCTTCGCCTCCGTGACAGAGAGCCACGGGCCTTGGGTACGCGCTGTCTGCGCGCCACGCGCGCCTCGGGACGCGTCGATCGGTTCGACGGGGGCACGCCTTAGTTTGCCGCCCCGCATCTCTTATAATGAGGTTATGGTAACGTCCCCGGGCTGGTCGTCTGGAAGCCCCGCTGATCTGCCCGCGTCATCGCCTGATCTGTCCGCGGCGAATCCGATCCCGTCCGACCGGTAGTGGATGCATGACCGACGTCGCCCGGGCAGGAGCCCGCAACGGCGCCTGTTGGTCCCGGCGGTCCGGTTCCGCCGCCGCTATGGGCAATCCACCGTCGGCGACCACGCCACGTCTTTGCCGGTCGCACACAGGGCGAATTTCTCGATATCTGTGTTGTCAATGGTTCCGCTCGTGTCCTGATCGAAGCATTCGCAGCCCTGGAGAATCGCGCCTCCTGTGATGGTCAAACATCGTTGGAACCCGGCGAAGTCGTCCATGTCCACGTCGCCGTCCATGTCATAATCGGCAAAGGGCGTCGGACAGGGGCAGATGCCGGGCGTCGCGCAGTTGGTGCCGATGCCGCGGTAGTTGCCCGGACATGCGTTCACGAGCGTCTGCGTGCACACGCCCGCAGCCTGGCAGCAGGCCCCCGTGCAGACCGAACCGTCGCAGGTGGTGTTGATGCCTCGCCACACGCCGGCCCCCGCCGCGCAGGCGCTGGCCGTCTCGACGCTGCACGAGCCGTCCGCTTTGCAGCACGCGCCGAGACTGCTCGCGCCTACCCCGCCGAGCAGGGCCGGACGGTCCACATAGGCGTGATGCCACCCCAGACTCGAATTGTCCTGCGCGTACCGCCACACGTCGGGCTCGCCGAGGCAGTTCCCATCCTGGTCCAGCTTGCAGCCGGGAGCAGCCCCGATCGAAATCCGGTTGAACGCGCCGAGATACTGGCGAGGCACGGTGGCCGTGCTTGTCTTCAGCACATACGCCAGTACCATGTCATCGCAATAGGGTGGATCCAGACACACCGAGTCTTGAACGTAGGCGATCTGCTTGATCTCAACCACCGAGGTCTTGACCTTCACTTCAAAGTAGGCCTGTCCCGAATCCCAGTTGAACTTGCCGACCTGGCCGGCGAACATGCTCGCGAAGAGCTGCGTCCACTTCAGCCCGTCAAAGACCGCGGCATGGTAGGTCGTCGGCTTGCGGCCGGTCTCCACGTCGCAGGGGTTGTTGTCCAACGGGGCCAGCCAGCCGAACGCCAGGCTCGCGTGGGTCGCGGTGGACAGCGCCGGACAGGCCGCCGGATGATGCCGTTGTTGACACACGACGGGGAACATGCCGACTTCCGGTGCGCAATCCTTTTCCACGTAGTCGGTGGGGGCGTGATCGTTATCCATGCGAAGCTCGACGTACAACGCCAGGATCGGGGGTGAGTCGATGACGCCTACCGGATTCATGCCCTCGGCCGGGTTCATCCAGAAGCGCAACGTCAGCGGATTGGCATCCGTTCCGTTCAGGGCGTCGCTCCCCGGGAACCTCTGCCCGGCTGCCGCCTCCAGGCTGAACGTGTGATACTGGTTGGTGTTGCTGAAACCCTTGTATCTGAGTGCATAGGGCGTGGTCGTCCAACCTGGGTTGTCGTCCCAGCCCGCCCATCTCGCACCGCCCGGATTGACGTCGGTCAGCCAAGCCCCCGGGGCCGAATTGGACATCCCCGCCGGATTGCTGATCGTCGGCAGGGGCCAGTGATAGGATTGCAGGAAGTATTCTGCGGATGGGTCGTTGGGGCCACCGCTTGGGTCCAGCCCGCCGTGATCACACAAATTGTCGGGGCTCGGGGGATAACCGGGCCAGACACTATGAGCAGGCCAGGCGGGGTCACACGCATCGCCGCAGTTGTTGTCACAATAGCTGTCGAAGTCGTCGCACCAGGTGATGTCCGCGGGTGAGATGGGGTCCACCCCCTTGCTCACGGTGAAGGGATCGTTATCCATCGGCCCGATACAGCGATCGGCCATCGAAACCAAGACATTTGACAAGAGTACCGTCACACCCACAGCAATCGACATTCGTTTCATGACTGGATCCTCCAGGAATCGGCAACCGATGATGGTCCCATATCCTCGTCTTCAGTATCCCATCGGACGGTTTGCGTCCGCGCTTTCCGATCCCGCCGCCTCCAGCACCGTTCGCGACGGTGGCAGGAACCGCCCCCTTTGGCGACCAGGAGCCCCCGGATTCCAATGCGATCGCGTTCCAGGAGTACGTCCTGCGACCGCGCCTGACCCCGCTCCTGCCGGCCTCGGCGGACGGATTCCCAACCGGTTTTGACAATAAAAAACCCGGCGACAGCAAGCGCGCTCGCCGCTGCCGCCGGGACAATCGGTCCCTCCAGTGAGAACCGAACGTCACTGAGACGATCGGTCCTCCAACCCGTCAGGTCAGGTTCAATGCCGGCGACGCAGCAGCGCCAGGCCGCCCAGGCCCAGGAACAGCATCGTCGACGGCTCGGGAATCAGGGCCACGAAACCACGGGTGTAGTTCGTGGCGCCGCCGTCTGGGGTCCAGACCCCCTGGCCCGTAACCCAGATGTTCCCGCTCCCATCCGCGGCCACGCTGTAGGCACGTGACAGGCGGGTGAAGTTGCCCAGCATGCCCTGGCCGCTGAAGTAGTCGGTCAGGTCCGTGATGGTCATGTTCACAGTGTCCCACAGCACGGCTTTCTCTGTGCCGCGGTAGTTCATCCCGCTGGCATACTGGCCGTCCATGCTTGCTCCGTAGACCACGCCGTTGGTCACACTCCCGCCGGTATCGGGGAACGTCGGCAGTTCCACGATCGTCTGGCTGGCGCCGGGGTTGGTGATCATGAAGGGCCAGTTGCCCGGGCGGCCGTCCGAGACCGGCGACATCCCGTACGCCCTGGTGCCATCGCCGCTGACGGCGAAACCCTCGCCCAGGAAGGTGCCGTCCAGGCCGTTGACAAAGTAA
>JACQVT010000564.1 GCA_016209665.1 Planctomycetota bacterium
ATTCAGCATGAAGGCCCAAGGTGGGGTGTCGCCCGTGTCTCTGACGGCCAGACGCCAAGCGCTGACCATGCTGCCGAATGCCTTTGGATTCGGACATGCCCGGCTGGGGTCCTCACTGCTGGATTTGCAGGACCGCGACTTCGGGTACAACGACGCCGACCCGGACGACGACGAGCCCAACGATGACGACCTCGTGGTCTGGAACAACGGGGCGGCGGGCAACGGCGGCGTGGCCGTCGACGTCAAGGACAAGGGGACCGAGGCCACCGGTTGGAAAGCGAGCGTCGCGCCCGGCGATCTGAAGACATCGCCGGGGTCGGGCGTCTTCATCGGCGCCGGCGGCAAGATTGGCGGCGTGGCCAAGTTCCTCGGGCTCGCCGGCATCACCAACAACGGGAGCCCCAACCTGCAAGTGGTCGCCGACTTCAACAATGCCCTGGGCGCCACCCAGGTTCGTGTGGAAGTGCGCAACAACGGGACCACGGTGGGGACGCCGACCACGCACGCGAACGGCACGGTGGGCACGATCCCCAATACGCCGGACTTCGACATCGTCGAGATGGGGACGCTTCCGACGGCCGGGTGGGGCTACCGCATCCAGTTTGCACAGCCGGTCGCCTTCACGCCGGCGGGCGGAGGTTCGCCCGCGATGGGCAACGAGATCCGCTTCACGCCGGTCGATCCCGCCATCGGGCCGATCGACAGCGTTTCCAACATCGACATCTATGCTTTCAATACGGAGTTCACGATCCGAAGTGAGATGGTGCGTGAGCCGCTGGTGGGCGATTTCGACGGTGACGGCGACGTGGACGATGACGACGTGCAGGCGATGATCGATGCCGGCACCGGGCCAGGGATCCCGATCGCCAACCCCGACCACCTCAAGTTCGACGTCGACGGTGACAACGACAACGACTCGGACGATTTTGGCAGGGTACAGCGCAACCTCGGTCAAAAGCTCTAAAGGTTCCTAACAAAAGGGGATCGCTCATTTGCCTTCCCGTCGCCGCGCGGGCTGAAGTTCGCCACGGCGAATCTCGCCCCTGGCGGCCCCGCGGCTCGTTATTGCCTCACAATCGCGCACGGTCATTCAGGCCCGAAGGGGCGCGCCGCTGCCGAACACCGGCAACGCCACCAGGAAGGGACCGCTCGCCGCCGACAACGTTGCCCACCTGCCGCGATTCGATCTGGCCGGGGGCAAGCCGCTCGATCAGGTCGAGATGGAAGTGATCACCAACGAGGTCATGTTCGGCGTCGTGGGCGCGTCGGTTCTCAAGGCGGACTGACGGAGGCTGCCGGTACGGCTCCGTCACGGTCGGCCGAACCGCACCTGAGACGGTGGTAATGCTGCGACCGGCGCTGCTGCCAGTGCTCGCGGAGGCGGGCGATCGCCGCCGACGACGGCAGCACCCGCAGCTTCGGCCGATCCTGCCACAACGCCAGGCGGTCAAGCGTTTCCACCGCGTCGGCGACGTCGAAATCGACACGTATGCCGAACCGCTCGCGCAGGTATTGCTCGACCCGGGCCCCGAGTTCGGCCTCGGAAGCGATCGGCTCGGCCGACGTGGCGCACAGCAGGTAGGCGACCACCGCCTCCTTGATCTCCTCCTGGGCGGTCATGTGGATCAGCACGTGGATCGTGCCCCCGTTGTTCGAGACGTTCTGGAAGTACAGGTGGCGCGTCCGCTGGGCGTCGCGCTTGCGCTTCGCGCTGGTGTAGCCGGTGAAGGTCCGCCAGATGAGCACGAGCCCGCCCAGCAGCACGACCCACAGCAGGCGGCTCAGCACGAGCAGCCCCGCCGAGACGATCTTGGCCACCTGCATCCCGGTCGAGCCGACCGCCCCCGCCCCGCCGCCGAGCATGAACAGGCGGTCGAGCCAGTTCATCGTCACCTCGGCATGGGGCAGCAGGGCCTCGACATCCGCCTCGGGGATGTCCTTGAACATCTTGAGCAGCACGTGCGGATCGTCCTTGAGCCGGGCGATGACCACCAGCCGGCGGTACACGGGCAGGGTGCGGGGCCGGCCGTGAATCGGCGCCCGCCACGAGCGGCAGCGGCGTTCGATCCGGCCGGACCCGCGAACGAAGATCTCGAACTCCTCGACCCGCGATGGGTCAAGCTGCACGCGGATGCCGTAGGAGCTGGCGACCTGGATGGCCCGGTGGACGGCCACGTCGTCGAGCGGCTCGAAGTTCGCCTTGTCGAGCAGGTAGCGCAGATGGGCATTCAGATTGCGATAACCCGCCGGCGTCCGGGCGGCGGCATCGCCATTCAGCGGCAGCGTGTCGCGGTCGGGGTTGAAGTGCGAGTAGGCCTCGTCGAGTTCGCCCTGGAAAGCCCCCGCCTCCTGCTCGATGACCGCCGAGACCGCGGCGATGAATGCCCGGCACTCGTCGCGGTCGACCCCGTGGGCGGCGCCGTGTTCCACCATCGCCTCGGCCAGATCGCACCCCCGCAGCGGGATGAACCGGTCATCCACGCGGTGGCACTCGATGCCGGCGGTGGGGTCGTGGGCGAGTTGGGCCTTGGGTGACGCCATGACAGAGATAGTAACGCCAATCGCCCCACGCGACGATCGGCGTGACAAACAGGCAGACTGTCCGGACATCGGCAGCGTCGGGAGGGGGCCAATCAGAGCCCCGAGCATGCTTGATCTGGCGGGTCCACCTCCGCGCTCGGTCCGCTTCCGATCAACGCATAGACGCCACGCCCCACCCGGTGGACCAAAGGAGACTGGACCAAGACGGCCCAAAGGGCGGGTGTCTTGATCCCGGCGGCCTCTGCTCGGGCCCCGAGTGTCAAGCTGTTCATCATCCCGCCCGCTGAAGCGAGCATCCGTACGACCCACCCGGCTACCGTGTGCCGCGGCAGAATCCGCAGGTGGATGGGTTCGACGGGCACCACGGCTTCGCCCTCGAACCTGATCTCGCGGATGGTTTCGAGGGCCACTCGCAGCACGTGGGGGGGCGGAACCCATGAGCCACTGTCCTGGATCCGGCCGAGGGCGGCTGCGATCTGTGGGGCGGTCAACCGGCCAGCAACCGCCAGTAAGCTCAGGATTCGCCGTCTGAACAGCGGATGGGCTCGGCCCCGCCGGACAAACCACGCGGGATTACCGTCCACCGCGATCAGCGCCCGGTCACACCGCAACGCCTGTTCCACGTACGCTTCTGTGATCCGAAGGGCTTTTCGCCGCTCCCGGAGTCTCTGTGACACCCGCTGTGCGGTCGTGCCTCCGTGCAACCCTGCCAAGTACCGCGCCTTTCTACGCACGGCGCCTGCCATCCCTCTCTCGGAGACGGGAACCACGACCCCCTGACCCGCATCCCGGGTCTCTGTGACCCCGCGGTAACCCAGGGCCCTGGCATACCGAATGATTCCAAAGACTCGAGTACCGCGCTCGATGAGGCCGGCTTGCCGCAACTCGGCCTCGATCTCCACGCTCGGGCGGGAAGTCTGGCGTTGCACCATCTGCCAGACCGTTCGGAAGCGTGGAAGATAGAGCCGCGGCCCTTGGCGTTTGAGCCACGTCGGGCTGCAGATTTGCCGGATTCGCTCCCTGGTCAACTGACACTGCTCGCCCAGCTCCTTCAGCGTGGCGGCGGGAGGGCGACCGAATCCATAGTACGCCCGCACGAGTTCCTCCACGCGGGTCCGGCTGTGGTACCAACGGGCGAGCATCGCGACGGCCTCGGCTTCCAGGGTCAGATGGCTCAACCGCTCGACCTTCTCGATCAAGGTCTGCACATCGTCGGCGAGTTCGCTCGGGATGGCAGATCTCCTCCGCAGGTGCCGGAGCAGTCGACCGGTGCTGCGAAACCCTGCGTCTCGCAGAAGTGCGCCCAGCCTGGGATCGTCCTCATCCACCTTCCACCCCCCAAGCGACGATTCAAGCCGGTCCGCCAAGTCGCCAGCGGGGCACTGCTCAGCGTCTGGGTCCTTCTGCGGCCGTCGGCGACGGTAGCTGCGCTCCAGGCATGCGAGCAAATCGAGGAGCGATCTTGAACCGAAGGCGGGAAGCCGCTGGAGGTCGGCGACCGTGAACTGGGAGAGCCTTCGCCCGGCAGTACCGATACCCAACGGCCGCAACCGATTCAACGTCTTGGCTCGCAGACCAAGCGTGTCGAGGGTGGCCCAGGGCGGCACATCCGGCAAGCGCTGCGCCTGCACCGCTGGCGTGTTCACGCGCAGGCTCATCGTCTCAAGCAGGCGGATTGGGCTGCGCAGCGCGTGCCTCGGTATCTGGTATTTCCGCCGCCCAAGAGTCCGCCCCGGCCTTCTCCTCACCCGGGTTGACATGACTCTGCCTCGAGTACGAGCCGCAGCGCCGGCAACGTCGGCCTTTCCCACCTGCTCGACGGCGCGTGGGCCCGGCGAATGTCGAGACACAGATATCCAAAAGCCCAGCTTAGCGGAGGCGCGATCGCAGATCAACGGCGGGCCGGAAGGCGAGTTCGTAAACCGCCAGGCGGGTGGCGCTGGTGCCGTCCTTGGCCAGCAGGTAGAGCTTGGACGTCGAAGCCACGTAGCGCAGCGGGATCCACGAGCCCGTCAGCAACGAGATGCTCACGCCGCTGTTGACGTTGACGGCGAACAGCGCGTCGGCGGTGGCCAGAGCGATGGCGTCGTTGGCCAGCCAGCAGGCGGCGATGCTGCCGGAACGATGGCGGCGGACGGCGCGGTCGGCCCAGTGGCAGACGGCCACGCGGTCCTGACTCATGTCGTAGAAGAGAAAGCCGCGGCGGTCCGGCGAGACCGGCACGCTGATGCCGGCCCAGGCCTGCAAAGGGACGGGCCGCTGAGCGGGCGAGAACCGGGGGAGGATCGGCGTGGTGCTCTCTCGGGTGCACAGGGCCCAATCGACGCGGCCGCCGTCGACGCGGCCGCAGATGACCTGCCGCCCGCCGTCCGACAACACCGGCAGCAGACAGTCCATGCCGCGGGGCGTGAGGGCGACGGGCCGCCCCTCGGCCACCCGCTGCCGACGGACCTCGAAGGGCCCCCACGCCGTCTGGCCGTGGCAGTACAACAGCGTGCCGTCGTCGCCGTCGAACGTGGGCAGGCAGTTCACGCCGTCGTTGTCGACGAGCACGTCGCGCCCGCCGCTGGCCGGGTCCAGCCGAACGATGCTTGTCCCACCCGCCTCGGCGGCGACGTAGACCATGAACCGTCCCGCCGGCGACCACATCGGCGAATGAGCCCAGCGTTCGCGGGTGATCCGCTGGCCCGGCGACGTGCCCGCCACCGGCCGCAGGCAGATCGACAACGTGCCCTCCGCTGGCGTGTCGATCGGGTCGCCCGATCCCAGGAGGGTCATCGGGGAGACAACATCCAGGTCGCTCCGCAGATAAAGCATCTGGGTGCCGTCGGGGGAAATGGTGGGAAGCTGCACGCCGATATTGACCACCGAACCTACCTTGCGCGGCAGCTCGAACTCGCCGAAGCGGCGGCGGTGCTCCTCCATGCCGACGGTCAACGGGTCGGCCTTCGGCGCCGAGGCTGCGCAACCGCCCAGGGCAACCCACCCCGACAGACAGGCCATGCCGGCAGCGCACCTCCCTCGGACCATCACTGCATCTCCGTGGGCCGGCTGGTCGGGGCCTTCACGTCCGGCCCGAACGCCGGCCCCGGAAACTGTTCGCGGAGGCGCTGCAGCGGCTCTGATTCGACCGGGGCGTGCGGCAGGTCCGGCCCGATGACGTAGGGTGTCAGGAAGATCAACAGCTCAGTATTCACCTTTGCGGGTGCGCGGTGCTTGAACAACTCCCCCAGCACCGGGATGTCGCCCAGGCCGGGCACCGTGCGGGTAATCTCGCGCTCCTCCTCGCGAAGGATGCCGCTGATCATGAACGTCCGGCCGTCCTCGAGCACGACCCGGGTCTCGGTCTGGCGGCGGTCGATGATCACGCCGCCGAAGAGCGTGTTGCCGGGGAGGAAGCTCGAAACTTCCAGGCTGACCTGCAGGTCGATGTTGCGGTCCTTGGTGATGTGCGGCCGGACCGTCAGGTTGATGCCTACCGGTCGGTACTGGAACGACTGGATCAACCCCGTGCCCACGGCGTTCGTCTGCGACTGATCGATGAACGGCACGTCCTGACCGTCGAAGAATGTCGCCTTCTGGTTGTCGGCGGTGAAGACCTTCGGCTCGCTGCGGATTCTCAGGTCGGTCACCCGGTGCAGCAGGTTAATCAGATTGGTCACCGGAATATTGAAGGTTATCGTGTTGTGCTCATCGAGCTGGTCGACGAAGTCATAGGTAAACAAACCCTTCAGCGCGTCCTCGTTGATGAACGGATCGGCGATGTTAAATGCATTCGGATCGCTCGAGAATCGATACCCCAGGCTCATCGCGTCCTCGAGCTTCACCTCGGCGATGACCGCCTTGATCAGCACCTGCTGGCCCGGCCGGTCGAGGTCGTGCACGAACTCCTCGATGGCGTCGGCGTAGGCCTCGGGGGCCGCGACCATGAGCAGGTTCTGCTCGACGTTCGGCACGATGCGGAGCTTGCCCACGAGGTTGCTGGCCTGCCGCGTCTTGATCAGGTCCGTGGGGGCGCTTTGCCACCAGAACTGCATCATCGATGTACCCGGCTGCTGGCCCTGCTGCTGTGTGCTCCGCTGGGTCCGGACGTTGGACTGGTCGGAGGAGGTGTTATACGGCGATTCGCTGTCCTGCTCCTTCAGGCTGGTGCCCGGCGGCACGCCCTGGCGAAGAATCGCCGCCGGCGTGCCGGGCGCGTTCAGCAGCGCGTTGAGCTGCTCGGCCAGCGTCTCGGCGTTGGCGAACTTGAGCTGGATCATCCGGGGCACGCCCGCCGTCTGCGGCCGGTCGATCTCCGTCAGCAGGTCCTCGATCACCTGGTAGTTCTCTTCGTTCTTGCTCACCACGATCAGCTTGCCCGTCTCGGGGTAGGCCTCGAACCGGAACTGTCCGAACAGCCGGCCCACCGGCGTGGGCTCCGCGTCGGGCATCTCGTCGTACCACCACGGCGGCAGCGAGGGACCCGACTTCTTGGTGAACAGGTTCTCCAGCAGTTCCCGCGTCTTCTCCGGGTCGGCGAACCGCAGATTGAACACCCGCGGAGCGGCCTCGATGCCCGCCGACGGTGAGTCCCATTCGGCGATCTGCTCCTCGATGCGGGTCATCTTCTCGGGCGAGGCCTGCACGGTCACGCTGTTGCTGCGGACGTTGGCCGTCGCGTTCACCTTCGAGCGGTCCTCCCCGCCTCGGCTGCTCCCGCCGTACCAGCCTCCCCACCAGCCGCCGTACCGCGACGACGACTCGCCGAACAGGTCCTTGATGTTTTCGGCCACCTGCTGGGCATCGGCGTTCTTGAGCATGAACGTGCGGAGGACGCGGACGCCCGTGTCGGCGACGTCAAGCTCTTCCAGCCACCCCTTCACGAGCGCCCGGTTCTGTTCGGACCCCACGATCACAATCCGGCGGGACGACGGGAACGGGTAAATCCGCAGGGCGTTCCGCAGGCTGTCATCTGGAATGCCGCTCAGCATCGAGTTGAGCTGGTTCACCAGTTCGCCGGGGTCGCTGTACTGGGCCTCGACGATCTCGGTCTGCGTCCGCGGCGGCTTGGGCTGGTCCAATGTGGCCAGCCAGGTTTCGATCTGGTCGAGCACGTTGGGCGGGGCGGCGACGACGATGCACGACTGCCGCGGGTCCGGCATCAGCAGCACGGGCGTCTTTTCGGCCTTGACCGTCACCGCCCCCGGTCCGGCGGACGGGCCGGGCCCGCCGCCGGGCGCGGGCATCGGTCCGCCCGGCCCCATCACGACTTCCCGGCCTTCGGGTCCCCCGGACGATCGGCGTCCCTCCCCGCGCTCGCCCGCCGGCGGACCGGCGCCGGCGGCCGACACCGCCTTGACCTCCACGCCGAGGTAGCCGGCCACCAGCTTCTCGAGCATCGGCACGATCTCGTACACGTCCATGTTCTTGATTGGAAACACCCGCAGCTCGCCGCCCGCGACGCCCGGCACGTCGAGCTGCCGAATGATGCCGTCCATCATGATCAGCCGCTCGACGTTGGCCACGATGATCACCTGCCCACTCCCGGTCGCGGTGATGTGCCCGTAGGCCGGCAGCAGCGGCTTGACGACGTCCACCAGCTTCGTCGCGTCGTAGTGCCGAACTTTGAACACCTTGCGGACGATCATGGTCTTGGGTGACAGCGTCGCCGGGTCGACCTCGGGCCCCACCGTGCGAAGCAGGGACTGGGCCACCTGGGCCACGGGGATCAGATGAATCGTTTTGTCGCGCTGCTCGATGGCCACGCCGGCGTCGTTCAGGGCCGTCGTCAGCACCTCCATCGCCTCGTCCGGCGGCAGCGGCTTGGGGTTGATCAGCGTCACCTGGATCGAGCCCACCTCCTTGCCGGGGATCACCGGCTTGCCCAACTGCTCGTTGATGAACTTGGCGATGTCGTTCATGGATGCGTTATTGAACGACATCGGGATCAGCTTGGGCTTGGGGGCCTCGGCCGGCCGCGTGCCGGTCGCCGGTTGGCTCCCCCCCGGTCCGGTGGCCGGCTGGGTCCCCGCCTCCGCCGTGGCCGGCTGCGTGGCAGCGGCGGCACGAGGCATCAGACGCCCTTCCCGGCCGCGGACCGGCCCTGCCGGCTCTTCACCTCGCACCACGCCGATCCCAGCCAACAACAGGCAACACGTCAGGCGACAGCTACGGCTCAGACGCGACTTCATACATCTGACTCCTTGAAGCTCCCCCCGGTTCGCCACTCTGATCCTGCGGACAAACGCGGAATGAATCGTTCGACTCGGCGCGATTCAACCAGCACGAAGCGCAAGCGAGCGCCCATTACTTGACGCCAACTGCACAATGAGCACTCGCCTGCGCTTCGTGCCGGTACACGACTCGTTCTCCGTTCCTGCTTGGTCACCCGTTCGTTACTCGCGGCCCGCCTGGTTTCGGGCCTTCTCGAGGCGCTCGCGAATCTCCGGCGGCAACTGCGATTCGTCGAGATTCGGCGGCATCACCATCTTGGCGCCCGCGGGCCTCATAGGGCCTCCCCCCGGCATCGGCATCATCGCGCCGCCCGGCGGTCGTCCCGGCATCGGCGGCTGGTCGGCCATCATCGGCCCGCCCCGGCCGCCCTCGAACAGATTCATCGTTTCCGGCTTGCCCTCGAACTCGATCGTCACGCTGTAGCCGTCGATCGACTTGACGGTGACGCCTTGGGCGGACTGGCCCTCCTCGATCGTCACCGGCTTACCCTCGCGGGAGCGGAACATCGCCATCCGCCCCAGCACGCCGGTCAGCGACAAGCCGTGGCCGGTGGGCTTGGGTGTCACGAACGGGTTGCGGGTCTTGAGCGCGGGATTGATCTCCACCGCCGGCTTGTTCTTCCCGCGAGACTTGTTCTCGCGCGGACCCGCGGCGGGCCGCGTGCCGGCCGGCTGCGAACCTGCGGCAGGCTGCGACCCCGCCGGTTGCGAGGCCGCCGGCTGAGTCGCGGGCTGAGTCGCCGCTATCAACAGTCCGCTCGTCCCCGCCCGGTGCCGCCAGACCGCGTACCTGCACGCCTGGTAGGTCAGGTCCGCCAGCATCAGCACGGAGACGACCGCCGTCGTCGCCGCGATCGCCTTGCGCTGCCGATCGGTGATGCTCAACTTGCCCATCGGTTCTCACTCGCCGGGGCCACGATGACCGAGATCGTCATCCGGACCTTCAGGTTGCCGCCGCCCTCGCCCTTGCCGCCGCCCTTGCCCTCGCCGGTCAGATCGAGTTGCTCGACGCTGACCACACCCGGAACGCGGTAGACGCCCACCACGAACTTGAACACGTTCTCCCATTCCGACTGGGCCTCGATCTGCACCGGGGCCTGGGACACCTGGGGGTCGTCCGGCCAGGCCGTGGGCGCGCCGGGTGTTGTGCCTTGCAGCTTGACGTCCGCCTCCTGGGCCGCGGCCACGATCTGTTCGAGGACGGACGTGATCTGCTCGCTGTAGGGCTTGGGCGGGACCAGCTCGCCCGCCTTCTCCTCCCAGTCCTTGACCCGCTTGGCGAGGAACTCCGCCCGCCGCTGCTCGTCCGCCCGGCGGTTCGCGGCCCGCGTGGCCGCCGCGTGCTCGCGGACCAGACTGCCATAGGCCGTCGCCACCGGCCGCACCACCAGCACGTATCCGATGATGGCCGCCAGCGCCGCCGCCCCCAGAATGACCGCCCGCCGATCACGTGCACTCAGCGCCACGATTCACCTCGCCCGCCGACCGTCGTCAGCTTCTGAATGCCGACCGGCTCGGCGGTGATCGTGAAATCCCCGCCCTGGCCCGGCGCTGTGCGTTCGGGATTCACCGTCGAGAATCGCCCGCATTTTTTCAGGGCCTCGATCCACCCGTAGATGGCCTTGGGGTCGCGGGCCGTCCCCTTCATCACCAGCCGGCGCTCCCGCGACAGTTGCACCGACGAGACGATGACGCTCGACGGAATCGTCCGGCTCAGCTCCGCCATGATCCCCTCGACGTCGATGCGGTACCGCTCCAGCCGCTGCATCGCCCGTACCTTCGGGTCCAGGCCGGCCATCGGCGCCGGCGATTGCTCCACTGCCGCCTTCATCAACCGCGTCTCGTGCCGCAGGATGATGACGTGCAGAAGAACCGCCAACACGAGAAGCCCCACCGCCGCCGCCGTGCATCGCCACGGATGGGCCAGCAGCCGATCGAGCCGTCCGCGCAGCTCGGCTTCCTCCTTGACGCCTGCCAGCCCGATCAGCGTGCGATCGTCGTGGATTCCCGCCAGCGCCAACCCGATCGCCGGTCCGTACACCGCCAGTTCCGCCGGCCTCAGCCGTGTGCCGTCGGCATTCACGACCCTCTCGTCGATCTCGAACGGCACGACCGGCACCGGCAACCAGTCCTCCAGCACGCGGTGAGCCTCGGATTCCGGATCCTCGCCGCACCAGCGGATTCGCTTGAGCCGCCCCTGTCCCAACTCCGTCTCGACCAGTTGACGGACCTCGCGGCAGGCCAAGTCCCGCCGGGCCGCTTCCGCCCGGACGTGCCGCACCGACCGCGTGAGGCCGTCGGCGAGCACACACGCGAGCCACTCGTCGGCCCCCGCCAGGACAAGCAGTTCGGGCCCCGTCTCGCCGCCGCCCAGCCCATGTCGCATGAGCGCCCCGATCGCCTCGGTCTCGCTCGTCAGCAGGTGCGGCCGGCAATTCGCCGCCGCCAGGCCGGCCAACTGCTGCGCGATCCGGTTGTTACGGGCGGCCTGCACGAGGACAGAGCGGTCGGCCCGGCCATTCAGCCGCGGTCCCAGGCGATACGCCCACGTCAGTTCCTCAACCGGCACCGGCGACTCCGCCTCCAGCCGGTTCGCCACCATCTGCCGCACCCGGGCCTCGCCACCTTCGGGGAACGTCCAGCACCGGGTCATCACGTCCAGCGCCGGCAGCGCCGCGACGATCCTCTCGTCCGGCCGATCCGCGGCCCCACGGGGTAGCCCGGCCATCGACGCGGTCGTTCCGCTCGCCGCCGCCAGCGGTAACGACTCGGCCCGCCGCAGGCGCAGCCCCGAGCCGCTGCGCTCGACTTCCACTCGCCGCAGCGTCCGGCCGCTGATGTGTACCCCGATCGCCGTCTTCAACTCAGCCACGCTTACACCCGATTCCGGCCGGCCGTCGCGCCAACACCCCTCACGGCGACGACTCCAGCCAATACAACATCCGCGGCGCCTGCCCGCCGCGGTCCACCACGCACTCGATCGTCTCGCGGATGCCGGACGCCGCCCGGCCCTCGCTGTAGATCCGAAACACGCTCGACCGGACCGCGATCGCGTTTTCCACTTGGCCGAACGTCTCCTTCGTGACACCGCTGATCCGCAGCAGCTCGCCGATGGACGTGAAGTACCCGCCGCCCTGCCGCTGCCCTACGATCGCCTCGACGGCCTCGTCCGGCAGCAGGGCCCGCAGCACCTCCCGCGGGGCCGTGTTGAGGTTCACCCGCCCCGACAGCCTCTCCTCGTCGTGCAGCGTCAGTTGGTCCACGATCCGCTCGAAGATCCCGGTTGTCACCGGCTGGTCGCGATGCTCGTCGTCGCGAGCGTTCACGTCGTTGTCCCGCGAGCCGCGATTCACGCTGGTATCGAGCGGCACGTCCAGCAGGTCCACCCGGTGCTTGAACTCCTGCTTGCTCCGCCGGTTGACGATCGACTGGGCCGCCCAATCCTCGATCTGCAACTGCGACGCCAGCGTGCCCGCGTCGGCGTTCTTGAGGTTCAGCCGCTTGTTGCCCTTGGCATCGCGGTTCTTCTCGTAGGAATACACCGTCAGCCAGGCGTACCAGCCGCGGTCCAGCCTGCCGTCGCCGTTGTCGCGGGGCGGATTGGACTCGCCGTCGTTCTCGTTGTCGTCCAGCCGGCCGTTGACGTTGGTGTCCTCGCCGTAGAACAATTCCGGCGTCACCTCACGGACCAACAGCAGCTCCCGCACCGTCCGCGGCGGACCGTTGCGGATCGTGTACGGGTGCGCCAGCAGCGCGTAGTAGCCTCGCTCGACCCCCTCCTCCTCGGGCTGCTCGTTGTTGTCACGCCAGTCGACGATCGACGCCGCCACCGGCGCCGTCATGTGCGGCAGCTTCATCAACTGGTCCTTCGTCACCGTGTTCACGTTCAGCTTCGCGCTCTCGTCGGACGCACCATACTGACCGAGCGACGTGTCGTCGCAGTCATCCCGGACCACGCTGAACGTCCCATTGCCCAGCGCGGCGCTGTCGAGAGTGGTATCCTTGCCCCACTCCTCGGTGTCGGTGTCGACCTCCAGCGAATCGAGCATCAACCCCGCCACCGCCCGCTCCACGCCCGCCCGGGCCAACCAGTGCGCCACCACCCGGTCGCGCTCGTACATCCCCAACATGCGGTCCTGCCCGATCACGAAACTCAAGCCCCCGGCCAGCAGGGCCAGGATGGCGATCGCCCACAGCACGAGGATCAGCACCGCGGCTCGCGATCTGTGTGGGACCGGCATCTTGCCGGTCCGGATGACCGGCTGGA
>JACQVT010000565.1 GCA_016209665.1 Planctomycetota bacterium
ATCCTCGGGCGACGTGTAGCCCTCGACGAACACCGCCTCCACCTGGCGCACCAGCCGATACCCGGCCAGTCGGCCGCTGGTCGACGTCGCCACGATGCCCGCCGCCAACTCCCGTTGTTGCCGCTGGATCTCGGCCCGATCGACGCTGTACTTCTGCAGGGCGGGGTGGATCGTTGCCGGCCGCCGCAGCCGAATCTCCCGCCGGATGACCGCCCACACCCGCCGGAGGACCACCAGGCCGACCAACCCGCAGCCGATCGCGATCCACGCATTCGTTGGCACCGCCGTCACCAGCCGCCGCAGATACTCCAGTCCATGCCAAACCTGCTCGGCCGGCTGGCTGGTCGTCTGGGCAAGATGCTCGGCAACGGTGGCGATCATGGCATGGTCTGTGTGGGACCGGCCCGCTCCGTGTGGGACCGGCTTCCAGCCGGTCCGGTCTTTGGCGGTCCGCTCTGTGTGGGACCGGCCTGCTCCGCGGTCGCGAGTCCGCCGAAAGCGAGATCCGCCGTGGCGGCCTTCCAGCCGGTCCGGTCTCGTGAGTCTTGACGTCCAGCGTTCGTTGCCGGAGAACTGCGACCGCCGCGGATCACCTGGTTCTCACCGGCACCCCCGCCGCGGCGCTCGCGCCGGGCGGCGCCGACACGTTCTCCACCCTGTTACCGCGGTACGTCGTGCCCCGCCAGGTCACCTTCGTGCGCCCCTTCAGCTTGAGCATGGCGTTGATCAACATGCCGATGCACATCGCCGCCCCCACGATGAACGTCGGGGCCAGCCACGCCTTCGCGTAGCTCAGCCGGTAGAACCGCACCATCACCGACAGTTGCATACCCACCGCCAGCACCGCCGCTCCGCCGACCCAGAACCAGCCCGCGTTGCCCGCCGCCCACGTCGTCAGCCCCAGCACCGCCCCCGCGATCAGCAGGCTCGCGTACGGGAACACGTTCATGCCCAGCAGCATCAGCATTGACACCCGCAGACGCCGGAATGTGCCGAAGCACCCGTAGAAGATCCGGCTCCACCCCCGCCAGATCTGCCCCAGGTTCGCGTACATCCGCACGGTATACAGGTCGTCGTTCTGGCAGATGAGCAGCCGCCGGCCGCGCTCCTTGGCCAGCCGGGCCATGTGCATGTCCTCGTTGACCTCGGTCTTGACCGCCTCGTGACCGCCGATCGCCTCGTAGCACTGCCGCGTCATCAGCATGAACGCCCCATTGGCGTAGGCGGTCGGGTCCGCCGGGTCGTTCACCCGCCGCGGGTTGAACCAGAACACCATCACCGCCCCCGCCGCCGGCTGCACGATCTGCTCCCACACGCTCTGCACGGCCAGCCGCGGCAGCACCGACAGGAACTCCGCTTTCTTCTCGATCGCGTGCCGAACCGCCATCGACAGCGACCGCTCCGACGTCTGCTCGCAGTCGGCGTCCCCGAAGCACAGCCAGTCGCCCCGAGCCAGGGCCATGCCCTCGCGCATGGCGTTGTTCTTGCCGAACCAGCCCTCCCGCAGCTCCGTGACGTGCAGCACCCGCAGGCGGCCGGTCGTGTCCTCGGCCTTCAGCGACTCGAGAATGCGCGGCGTGCGGTCCTGGCTGCGGTCGTTGACGACGATCAGCTCGAAGTTCGGGTAGTCCTGCCGCAGCATGCTGCGGACCGCCCGCTCGATGTTCGCCTCCTCGTCCTTGCCGGCGATCAGCACGCTGACAAACGGGGCGTTCTCGGGCGGGCCGGCATAGGTCTGCGACGACAGCCGAAGCTGCATCCGCTTCGCCCGGTTGATCTCGACGTGCCGCGACACCCAGACCGCCGTCACCAGCGTCAGCAACCCCGCCCAGACCATCATCCAGACCATTACTCCTCCTCGGGAAAAAGGTGTCAGGATGATTTTTCCAGCGCCATGAAAATCATCCTGACCCCTTTTTCCCATCATTTCTCCTCGAACGCCTCCGAGGTGAACAGGTGCACCTCGGTGTCCGGGTACTTCCATGCGTCGGGCGGCAGGCCCGCCTTGTCGGCACAGCACCGCGACAGGAAGGTCTCGCGGTCCCAGCCCAGCTCGGTCGCCACCTGGGGGAGGAAACATCCGCTGTGACCGCCTCGCCGGATGTAGACGCCGTGGACGCCCGGCTCCAGCGATGCCGGGTCCGTGGTCCGCCTCATCTTGGACAGCACCGATACCTCGATGCGCAGCTCCGGCAGTTCCGGCGATGCCACCGGCGAGTGGCGAAACCGTGGGTCGCCGAGCGTCGCCACGGCCATGGCCTGGACGGTCTCGGCCAGCCCGCCGTCGGGGTTGAACCGCCCGATGCACCCCCGCAGCCGCCGCTCGTTGTGCAGCGTGACGAACACGCCGCCCAACTCCGCTGGCTCCGACGCGAGCGCCGGCAGTTCCGGCAGCGCTCTGCCGCCAAGCTGCGCCGCGATCGTCTCGCGGGCCAGCGTCAGCAGGGCCTGTTTGTCGGCCGGGTCCATCGCAGGCAACTCCAGGTTGTCCACCGTGCGCATCCTATCGCCCCCGTGCCGCAACGCAAAGGGCAGCCGTGTGGCCCAGCCGCCCTCGGCTGGGTTCGCGGGACTCAGAACGCACAGTCGAGGGCGACTGTGCCACAAGTTAACGCCACGCCCCCGACAAGCACGCCCCCGGACGCGACTAAGCCGCCGAGTCTGGCCGTAGTGGCGTAGCGAGCATTATGGCGATGCCCGCCAAGGAGCCTGACCGTGACCGAGCCATGCAAGCGAGGGGAGATCGCGACCGACCCACTGGAAAGAACCTACGAGCAGGGCCGCCGGGCCGGCCTGGCGACGGCCGCGAGCATCGACAGAGCAGTTTGCCGCCGCGGAATCCGCGTGGTGGGCTCCGCACGCAGCACGACCTGAGAGCGCGTGCGAGACGGCCTTTCCGAACCGCGCCCGTCGGGAAGCGGCCCTCAGTCCGAACCGCGCCCGTCAGGAAGCGGTCTGCGCGGGACAACGCCCGGACTCCCGAACGTCGCTCCCTGACGGTCGCGGTTGCGACTGGTTCTCTTTCAAGGCCGGGGGGCCGAGTGGCGATGCGGCTTTCACGCGGCTTCTCAGAAGTCCCGGCGTTGGCGGGCGGCGGGGATGTGCAACTGCTGGCGGTACTTGGCGATGGCCCGGCGGGACACGTCGATGCCTTCGGCTTGCAGCTTGGCCGCGATCACCTCGTCGGATAGCGGGTTCTTCTTGTCTTCGGCCTGGATGATCGATTGGACGCGGGCCTTGACGCTGTCCCAGCTCGTCGCCTCGCCGTCGCCCGACTCGGTGCCCCCGGTGAAAAACGATCTGAGCGGATAGATGCCGCGGGGCGTCTGCATGTATTTGTCGGCGACGGTGCGACTGATGGTCGAGGGATCGCAGTGGAGCTTGTCGGCCAACTCGCTCATCCGCAGGATCTTCAGGCCGATCGGCCCCACCTCGAAGAACGCCTGCTGGCGCTGGACGACTTCCTCAGCCACCTCGAGCAGCCGGTTGCGGCGGTAGGCGATGGCGTCGATCAACGCGCCGGCCGATTCCAGGTTCTTGCGGATGAACTCGCGGGCCTCCTTGTTGTTCCGGGAGTCCTGAAGCATTCGCCGGTACGTCTCCGAAATCCGCAACCGCGGCGAACTGCCCCGGGTCAGCCGGACCTTGTACCCGTCGCCGTCCTCCGAGTACTCCACGATGACGTCGGGTGACACCCGCGGCACCTCGCGGTCGCCCACCAGCTTGCCGGGGTGCGGATGCAACCGGCTCAGATCGTGTACGGCCTTCTTGATCTCGTCGATGCTGCGTCCGGTGGCTTTGGCGATGACCGGGTAACGGTTCTTCTCGATGTCCGTCAGGTGATTCTCGACCAGAAGCCGCTCCAGCTCGACGTCCTCCTCCTCCGCCAGCATGTCGAGCTGAATCAGGAAGCACTCCCGCAGATTGCGGGCCCCGACCCCGGGCGGGTCGAGCGTTTGCACCCAGGTCAGGGCCTCCTCCATCTCCTCCATTGAGAACGGCGGCACCTGCTGCTCGGCGATCTCGGTCAGCCCCGTCCGCAGGTAACCGTCCTCCTCGATGTAGTTGATGATCGACTCGCCGGCCTTGCGGATGCGGTCGTCGATTTCCAGGAGGGCCCACTGCCGCAGCAGGTGCTCGTTGAGCGACTCCGGCCGGCTGGCGGTGTTCGCCATCGCGTCCATCTTGGCGTCCCGCTCGCCGTCGGCGACCCGAGGCCGGCCGAACATCTGGTCGCTGTCGTCAATGCCGTATTCCTGGGACATCCGGTCCAGCCGCGTGAACCCCTCGACCAGCTCCCGACTCTCCGGGCTGGGCTCGATATCCGCCGCATCGAACTTCCCGTCAGCCTCTTCTCGGGGTGCGATGTCCGGCTCCGTCTCCTCCAGGGCGGGATTGCGCTCCATCTCCTCCCGGATCTTGGCCTCCAGGGCCATCAGGGGAAGCTGGAGGATGTTCATCGACTGGATGAGCTGCGGCGTCAGCCGCTGCTCCTGTCGAAGTCCCAACGACAACTGTTGTGACATGAACTGAGACATCTTACGCCGCCGGTATTATAACCGCTGGCACTCCCTTTGGGCAGGTGTTCCGGGAGCCGCGCACCCTATCCTCGGTGCCTCGCCACCGCCCTCGGCAGGCCCAAAAACGGCGTTTTCAGCCCCCGAGAGACCCATAGTGCGAATATCGGTAAGAACAGCCACCCCCTGGTATTGGCGGGACGGTGTGCCGTCGACTACGGGATGCTGGTACGGCCCTTGATGGCCGCCTCAAGCATGGCCCGGGAGGCATACTCAACCTGCGATCCCACCGCCAACCCCCGGGCCAGCCGCGATAGCTTGACCCCCAGGGGTTCCAGCACCGTCTGGATGTAGAGGGCGGTTCCATCTCCCTCGACGGTGGGATTGGTGGCGACCAGCACCTCCCGCACGCCGCCGCGCCGGACCCGCGCGACCAGGGCGTCGATGGTCAGGTCGCCCGGACCGATGTTCTCCAATGGGGCGATCCGGCCCATCAGCACGTGGTATACGCCCTGGATCAGGCCCGTCTGTTCCAGCAGCATGAGGTCCTTGGGCTGCTCGACCACGACCACGAACGATGTGTCCCGCCGTGGATCCCGGCAGATCGCGCACGGATCGTCCTCGGTCAGGTTGAAGCATTGGGAGCAGTGGCGGAGCTTGGCCTTAATGTCGCGGATGGCGTCGGCCAGGGCCAGGGCTTGCTCAGACGATGCCCGCAGCAGGTGAAAGGCCACCCGCTCGGCGCTGCGCGGGCCGATGCCCGGCAGCCGCGCCAGCTCCTCCATCAGCCGGGCCATCGATTCCGGCAATCCCCGCGTCGCCTCGCTCACGATCCCGACCCCCGCAATGACCTCTCCCACCGGTCAACGAGCCGCGGGATGGATGCCCAACCCGATTCCCGGACACGTGGGCCCCGCAATGACCTCTCCCACCGGTCAACGAGCCGCGGGGCTTGTCCCCGCGCGCCGACGCGAAGTCACACATGTTGCGAGACCCGCAAACCACGCGTCTCGGCTCACGTCGCTTGTCCCAGCAAGTCCGTCAGCCCCGGCAGGTTCAGGCCTCCCGTCAGCCGGGCCATCTGTTCCCGGACCGCCTCCTGAGCCTTGCGGGTCGCCGCCGCCGTCGCTGCCACGACCAGGTCCTCCAGCAGCTCCACGTCCGCCGCCGCCTTGGGGTCGATCTTGACTCGCAGCAGTTCCATCTTGCCGTTGACCTCGGCTCGTACCAGGCCGGCCCCGGCATCGCCCTCGTATCGCTGAGCGGCGAGTTCCGCCTGCATCTTCTGCATGTTCTCCTGCAGCGACTTGGCCTGCTTGAGCATGCCCGCCAGATTTCCTAGCCCACCGAACATGTGCGTCCCTCATCCTTCATCCTTCTTCCCCGACTCTCGTTCGACGTTCACCAGCGTGCCCTGGAACAGGTTCATCGCTTCGCGGACCAGCGGTTCCGACGTGGCCGCCCGCAAGTCTTCCGGCGTTGGCGGCGAGGGGGTCGATCGTGACTTCCTCGCCGCTGGGCGGGCAGCGCTCGGCTGCTTGGGGCTGCTTGCGGTCGACGGCTCACTGCGGGCCGGCGCCGGCGTGACCGAAGCCGCAGGCCGCGCGGGCGCAGCCGCTGGTGTCGGTGCGGCCGCCACGGGTCTTGCCCCGGCCGGGGGCGCCGGAGTGGCTCCGCCTTCGAGTTGATCCAGCAACGCCTGAATCGAACTGTAGCTCGCCCCGCCGGCCAGTCGCACCAGTGCCGCCTCCGTCAACGCCCGGCCCAGCGCGCTGAACCGGATGTTGCGGCGGAGTTCCTCCAGCACCGCGATCATGAACACGTAGGCCGGGGCGTCAAACCGCTTGGACAGCTCGACCATGCGGTCGGCGAGCGCCGGCGGCAGATCGACCAGCGGCGTGGCCGGACCGCACACGTTCAGCAGCATCAGCGCCCGCACCTGCTCGGCCAGCGACTCGGCGAACCGTTCGAGGCTGTAACCCGCGGCCAGACAGGCGTCCAGGCCGCCCAACGCCCCGCCGACGTCGCGATCGGCAACCTGCTCGATCAGCTTCGTCAGCGTCTCGTCGTGCGGCGTGGGGAGGAGGTCCTCGAGCACGTCCATCGTGAGCCTGTCCGCCCCCAGGCTGAGCAACTGGTCCAGCAGCGACAACCCGTCCCGCATCGACCCGTTGGCCAGCCGCGCCACCCGCCGCACGACCGCCGGGTCCACCTCGATCTTCTCCTGCTTGAGGATCCATTCGAAGTGCCCGGCGATGGTCTCGGCCGGGATGCTGCGGAAATCGAACCGCAGGCAGCGGCTCTGGATGGTCGCCGGCACCTTCTGCGGCTCGGTCGTCGCCATGATGAACTTCACGTGCCCGGGCGGCTCCTCCAGCGTCTTGAGCAGGGCGTTGAAGGCCCCCGTGCTCAGCATGTGCACTTCGTCGATGATGTAGATCTTGAACCGCGAGCGGGCCGGCCGATACACCGTGTTGCTCCGCAGCTCGCGGATGTTGTCCACACCGGTGTTGCTGGCGGCGTCGATCTCGATCACGTCGACGTCCTGGCCCTCGGCGATCAGGCGGCAGGACTCGCACTCGCGGCACGGGTTGATCGTCGGTGAGTCCGACGACAGGCAATTGAGCGACCGGGCCAGAATCCGCGCCGCCGACGTCTTGCCCACGCCCCGCGTGCCGCTGAACAGGTAGCCGTGGTGCAGCCGCTGCGTGGTGATGGCGTTCTTGAGCGTGGTGGCGATGGCTTCCTGCCCGACCAGTTCGTCGAACGTCCAACTACGGTACTTCCTGGCCAGAACGGTGTATGCCATGTCTGCCTGCGCTTCCGGAACCGATAACAAAGACGGCCGATCGCATGGAGGGCCAGGTGTACCACGGCACCTGAGACGCGCTGGCTGGGCTGCTACCTCTCGGTCCTGACCCGTTGTCCACCGGTCCCACTGCATGGGACCCGGCCCTCAATACGATCGGCTCATGCCGGCATTATAAGGCGACCCCCGCCGCAACGCACGGGGTCAGCGGGTGGGGTGGGAAGCGGCGGTGCCCGTCCGGCGGGGACCGATCCTGCCCGTGGCCTTCAGCCCGGGCAGGCCCCTGCCCGGCTCGGCCACGGCGGGCGAGGTGGCTGGGGTCAACACGGCCGGTGCGCTCTCGCTTGCCGAGACGGTGATACCTGCCACGCGGCTGGTTCCCGCGTTGGGAGCGGGCCGGGGTGACACCGCCGTCGAGACCTTCTCCACCGAGATCGTGACCGCCGGCTGGCTCGCGGGGGGAGCACTTGGGTTCTCCTGTCCTTGGCTGCGCTGCCGCGTCGGCACGTTCTCCAGTGAGATGGCGCGAATGTAGACCGGCTTGCGCGGGCAGTCGTCCAGCCCCTGGATCTTTCCCGTCGGCACGGCGGCGATCCGGCGAAGCGTCTCAAGGGATGCGTCGCCGACCAGGTAGCCGAAGACTGTCTGCTGCTCGTCGAACGACGGCTGGCGGCCCAGGCAAATGAAGAACTGACAACTCGCCGAGTCGGGATCCTGGCTCGAACGGCACATGCCGACCGTGCCCATCTCGAACGGAATCTTGTTGAACTCGGCCTTCAGTCGTTTGCCG
Source organism: Planctomycetota bacterium (assembly GCA_016209665.1). Classification (GTDB taxonomy): domain Bacteria; phylum Planctomycetota; class Phycisphaerae; order UBA1845; family PWPN01; genus JACQVT01. The sequence goes on from JACQVT010000565.1 coordinate 8,117, forward strand.
TCGGTCCGAACGCCGCGCCGGTTCCCAATCGGATCGCCCCCCTGGATCAGGCCGCCGGGGATGATCCGGTTGAACGTCAGGTTGTCGTAGAACCGCTGCTCGACCAGTTCGATGAAGTTCTGCACGTGGTTGGGGGCCTGATCGTAGTAGAAACGCACGGTCATCTTGCCGAAGTCGGTGAGGATGACCGCTTGCCTCTCAGCGAGTACCGTGATGGCCAGGGGCTCGGAGGCGATGCTGCCGCTGTACGGTTGCCAAGACAATCTGTATTTTCCCGGCCGAACCAGCGAACCGTAATACTGCGTCAGGTCCAGGCGGAGCCCCACGCTGCCGTGCGGGGCGAGCTTGATGGCCGGCACCGTGTCCCGCGGTTTGATGCCCGCTTTCGAGTCGTGCCGCTCCCCGAACTCGTCTTCCAGGATCGGACCCGTGAACCCCCGCCCGCTGAAGACGTGTTCGATCGGCAGACCCATCTCGGGATACTCGCCGGTCTCCACCGAAACGTCCGGCACCCGCAGCGTCAGGCGGTTGTCGGTCTGGTTGATGAGAATGAACTCCACCCAGACGGGCTGGCCCGCCTGGATGAGCGGCTTATCGGTTCTCAGGTCGGCCCGGATCAGCGCTTTGAAATCGGCGGCGGGGGCGGTTGTGACCTGGGCGGCGGCAGGAACCGCCAGGGTGGTCGCCCACAGAACCAACGCCCATCCGGCGCGAGCCAGCGGAGCCGTTTTGTGTCGTCTGAGCCTTGAACTGAGATGCATCCACAACCTTTCCGACGGACCCATTCCTCGCGACGGTGAATCGGTCCGGCCGACCGGTGGGTAAAGCCTGCGATCGCCACCCGCACGGCGACCTGAAGCGGGTTATCGGTCCGGTCCGCCGCGCGGCAGCCAGCCCCCTGGCCGGCGTTCAACTCCCGTTCGCCTTAGCCTCGCTTTTATACACTGAAGACCCGTTCGCCGGCGCGGTGGACACCGCCTCGCGGCCGGGCCGGCCCACGGCGGCCGGCGCCGATGCCGGTTGGGTATCGGCCAGCAGTATCTGCCGCCTGATGTCTTTGGGAGCCCCGGCGATCCGCCATTGGTCCATCTCCTTGAAAATGCGGATCACCACGTCCCGCTCCTCCCGGTTGCGGGCGTCCGGCTCACGGAACTTGGCTACGGCATGAACGAAGTACTGCGGGGGATCGGTCTCGGCCGAACGCACGCTCTTGACCGTGATTTCACGGACGCCTTGCCAGATCCGCTGGAAATCGTCGTAACTCGGTGCCACCTCCGTCGTCGCCAGAAGGCCGCAGAACGGGTCGTAGTCGCCCTGCTCGCAAACCTTGAGCACCCGCTCGATGAAGCTGGTCAGGGCGGGATCTTTCGGCTGGCAGTCCGCAGGGAAGTAAATCCGGGGAGGATCGACGTCCGGCTTGTCCTCGACCAAAGGTTTGTAGTCGATCTTGGCTTCCCTGTCCTCCGCCGTCCGCCGGCACCCGGTCGCGCCCACCAGGACGCTCATCCCCACCGCGAGAATACATGCAACATCAAATCTGGGAACCATTTACGCGATCTCGTCCAACTGGCCACGGCCTGGTCCGGGTGGGCGAAGGCCACTGCCGCACCGCTGGTACGGCGGTCGGACCGGGCGGGTGCATCATACTGGCCCCCCGCGATCGCGCCAACGCGGCCAACCGTGTCTTGGGGGGCGGGCATCCTTGCCCGCCTCACATGCGGTCGGCGGCCACCTGAGCGGCGGACATCCGGTCCCTCGTCAGATACGGTGGGCGGCCTCTTGGGGGGGCGGGCATCCTTGCCCGCCTCAAAGGCGGCCAAGCTGTCCACCGCGGGCAGGATGCGCCGAGCCGGACGCTC
>JACQVT010000044.1 GCA_016209665.1 Planctomycetota bacterium
CCCCGGCCGTAGCCCCCCTGCCGACGGGCCATCTCGTGGTTGATGGCGTCGACGTCCAGCGGCACGCCCGCCGGCATCCCCTCGATCATGGCGATGAGTGCCTGCCCGTGCGACTCGCCCGCGGTTCGGTATTCCAGGTTGGCCATAGATCGGTCATTGTAGCGGTGGCGGGGAGGTTCGCCAAAGCCGCACAGGACTGGTTCGACGTGGTCGCAAAATGGCTTCGCCGGCGGAAAACGAAGCCCCACCACAACCGTGGCCCCCAGGGCGACGACGACGAACGCCCGCCAGCCGCGTTGCCTCGTGCCCCGCGTACCGCGGACCAGCCGCCACGGTGCCGCCAAGGCAACCGGTAGCCCGAGCAGATAACCGGCCGTAAAGAGCGGAAAGACAAGAGCCCAGGTGGAGGGACTACAGTCCGAGGAGAAGGCGTCAGCCACCTCGCCGGCAGGCACGAGAAGGGAGTTGCATGACTGCACGGCCGGCAGGAAGAACGTACCGGCCGGGAGCAGTCCCCCCGCCGCGGTCACGCCGCGCGCACGGCCGCGCCCGTCTCTGGCGGTTGGGCTCGTCAGGCGGAACGACACCGGAGACCATGATCCGATTCCCTCAATGGCTCATAGTGGCCAGTGATGCCGCCAAAAAGACTCCCGACCCCTTTTTTCTTCCGGCGGCCCGCGACGTTACGGCCCCCGGCGCCGGGGGGTCTCGGAAACGGGTGCGTCCGCCGTCCAGAGCGAGCCGAGTAGAACTCGTACCCGGGGCGGCAGGAAGACCCGGCCCAGGAGTCTCGCCAGTCTGCGGCCGCCGAGGAAGCCCGCGGTTCCCCCGGCCATCTGGGCGAGCGCCTGGGCGAGGATGGTCTTCAGGAACACGCCGAGCAGTGCCGGCTCCTCTCCGTACCAGAATACCGCCTGGAACAAGGCGGCCACGGCCGGACACGTGACCGCCAGCACGGCCCCGCCCCATCGCGGCCAGTGCGGGAACAGCACCGTGGCCATGACCACCCCGACGAAGCCCACCGCCGCCGAGCCCGCCAGGCTGTACACCATCAACAGCAGATACTCATCGCTGTAGCGAGTATACCGGGCATGAAGGATGAGATGCCCCCCTTCGGCGTGCGTCGTCAGGCGGGCGAGAACGTAGCCCGGCACGGCCGCCTCGGCCAGGATCAGCCCGACCAGGCCGACGCCCATCAGCGAGATCCACAGCGTCATCACCAGCCGCGCACAGCGATACAACCACAGTTGGGCGGCCGCGGGGATGCTGACCATCGGCTCGAACCGGCCGCAACGCGGGCAGCGGGTCAGAAACGCCAGCGTGCCCGGGTCCTGCCGGATCGCCTCGTTTCGCAGGTTGTGGCCACAGCCCGGGCAGAGCCGGTCTTCAGCCACTTTGGCCAGCTCCGGCAGCCGCTCGAACGGAATTGACCCTTGGCGGAACATGACCTTGTTCTCCCACTACACCACCTCGTGCCCCACCGCCCGGAGCGCCTTGCTGATCACGGAGAAGAACCCTGGACCCCGAGTGATCGTATCGTCGATGTCAAACGCGATGTTCATGTGCCGGCCTTGCCAGGGAGGTCATCACCCTCTTCGTTTGCCCCTTGAAGATCCCTCGGAGAGTTCTTCAACTGTGGCCGAAGCCGAATGGCCAAGTCGCGAGCCCAACCTGCGAGCCGGCCCTCATTGACTGCAACCTCGAACCCCGCGGCTTCGCGGGGATCGTTCGCGATCCATAGCCGCAGAGCGTCGATGACGCGGGACATGCACTCCATTGAGGCCAGACGAACCAGATTGCTCAATTCAAGGAGCAGCCACGCAATGCCGGGCCACAGTCGGGGTTCAGCGGCCCGGCGAATCCCTGCCAGGTAGGCGTCAACGGCTTCGTCCACCCTGCCGAGCATACACAAAGCTCGCCCCAGACTGAAACCGTGCAGTTCGATCGCAGTCATGCTCAATCCGGGCAAGCTCAGGCCTTTGCCGGCAAGCTCGACCACGCCATCCCAATCTCTGCCGTCTGCGATCCGTTGGATCATCAGCCCGTAAACGATACTGAGGGCACCGGCCAGCCCGGGGGTGTCTGGCGGAATCGCACGGAGTTTTCTTTCGAGTTCTCGCAGAATAAGGTCGGCCCTTTTGTCCAACCCCGATTCCCACATCCATTCGACCGCCAGAGCCAGCCATTCGCGGAGCAACGCGGCGACGGCATTATCGTTCGCGTGGAGGGAGAACTGCCAGGGAGTGTTGCCGCCTGCCGGTTGGTTCCGATCGTCTGCCAAGTGTCGACGCTCCTGGTCCCCCGGTCTATTACTTATCGGGATGAATGGACCGGCAGGATGCCGGTCCCACACAGACCGCAAGCCGCAAGCCTCAAGCCTACCCCATCCCCGCCAGCTTCTCGTCGATGAGCTTGCCCACGATGGCGGGGTCCGCCTTGCCGCCGCTGATCTTCATGACCTGGCCCATCAAAAAGCCGCGGGCTTGTTTTTGCTTCTTGGGGTTGGCGACGGCGTCCTGGACGGCCTTGGCGTTGGCGGCGAAAGCCTGGTCGACCCAGGCCTGCATCGCCCCCTCGTCGCGGACCTGGAGGACCTGTAGTTTCTCCGCAAGTGCCTGCCAGTCGATGTGAAACTTGCCGTACTGGTCGGGTC
>JACQVT010000570.1 GCA_016209665.1 Planctomycetota bacterium
GGATTACAATGTGGAGAGAGTTCGCCAAGTATGGTGCGGGGCGACGAAGGAGTTGCCATGATCGGCGGTAAGGACATTCTGATACCAACAAGCCCCGGGCCGGCCGCCTTGGATTTGGCGCTGCGCGCCATCAGTCGTCGGTGGCCGTCGGCGGTATTCGAGAATGCCGAGACCGGGGACATGTTCGATACATACGGATCCCTTGGATTCGGACCAGTGCGGGAAATCCTCGCCTATAAGGACAAAGAAGCGGCAAGGCAGTGGCATGAGTTGGGCGCTGACGAGACCTTGGTCGGAACCATGATTCACGTCTTGGTATCAGCCGCTGGTCTCACGCTGGTGGTTGACTCGAATCCCCCCTTGGAAGTCAGCTCGCTGGTGACCGCTATCCGGGATGGGCTCAACCACGGCATCTTCGCGAGGATTCATCGGAGGCCCGCAGCATGACCGCCCAGGAAGATGACGCGCTCAGGCGACTCATTCGCAGCGCGGGTGAAGAGTGGCTCATCGAGAGTCCTGAGCCCTCCGACAAGGTTCTCGCCGGCTTGCGGTCCGCCATCGACGAGGTCAACCGCCTGGCCGCGGAGCGGCTCGGACGTTCATCGCCGCGCATCGACGTCGATTCGCTGGTTCGGGAGCAGGAACGCAACCCCCACAAGGTCCGGGCGTTTCTTCAGGCTCTGGGCTCCACCGAATCCCCGGAAATGCTCCTGATGGTCTGGCGCATTCTGGAAGGCAGGGGAATCCAAAGCGTGCATCTCGAGTACAGGCTCCAGAAGACCTTCTCGCTGCACGTATGCCTTCAGTCTGTCCACGGGGAGCCTGATGAGAAGTACAAATCGGCGAATGTCTACGACGCAGTATTACTGCGTCACCTCGGCATCATGACCATGGACAATGAGCCTATTCTCGACGGCTTCTATCCCTTCGATACGAGTGAGTGATCGGCATGCATCGCATGTCAGAACGCATCGCCGACCTGCCGCGACGATCTGATACGAGGGAAGCGCAGCCAACCAATCGGCGAACTCAACGTGGATCGGGGCCATCTGCGTTCCTTTCCGGTGGGTCCTCGATGCAGCGTCCGGGTCAGCCGTGATGGATGGCGAATCGGCAACCGGCCGGGGTCGGGGGCAGCGTGAGACTCAGGAACTCGCCGTCCCGGGTGACGCCGGTGGATTCGCCATCGATGGTGGCGCGGCCGGTCGTGTTAGTGGGGCCGGCCGGGAATCGAGCGAGCAGACGCTGTGGTGATGGGCCGCGGAACTCGCCGGTGATTCCGTCGCGTCGCATCCGGTAGCGAAGTCGCTGGCCTCGGCAGACCAACGTCTGGCCGAAGCCGGCATCCCAGTATGTCCCGGGCACGGCCGGAGCGAGGGCGATCGCACCGTCCAGCCGCAAGTCGACGCCGAACACGAACCGCTGGACGATGCGAATCAGGTTCGCGGGGTACTCGCAGTACTTGGTGGCGCCGCGACCGAGGCAGCCGCCTTTACCGTCGGCCACATAGCGTTCGCGCCAGAAGTAGCCGTCCTTTCGGCCGACTTCGCACACCTGCCGGAGGGTCCTGGCGATCCCCTCACCATCGTTCATCCTCGCCCGGGCCCGACATTCGAGGTACCAGACGCGGCCCATGGCGGCCAGGTCCATGCGATCAGGGTGGGTGAACTCCCAGTCTTCGTAGGTCTCCGGCCGCTCGGCGATGCCGGTCGGCATGCCGCCGTAGTGAAGTCTTGATTCGTCCTTCAGCCGGGCCCACAACGTCGCACGCTGCTCGGGCGCGGCCACGTCGTTCGCCAGGGCGCTCCAGTCCACGTCGCTCAGGCCGTGGTGATCGATGATCCCTCGCTGCGGGTGGATGAACTCCGCGAAGTGGCCGTTGGTCCAGAACGTCCTCGTGAAGCAGGCGGCGATGCGGTCGGCCAGCGCCCGGTAGCGGCCCACTGCTGCGGCGTCGCCGACCAGCTCGTTCAACGCCGCAACCCTCCGGAAGGCGTCGACCGCGTGGGTCTGGGTGACGCCGTCGTATTCGATCCGCGTGGGCCGTTCCATGTAGTAGCCCGCGCCGGCCACCAGCCCGTCGCTGTTCGTCAGGCTCGCCAGGAACTCCGCGGCGAGATTGACCGACGGCAGTTGAGCGACCAGCCACACCCGGTCGAAGGTGTGGCGGTAGATCGCGTCGGCGTTCTGGATGTAGGTCGGGCCGCCCAGGGCGCGGAGCGGATCGCCCGGCACCCAATGCTTGTAGACGCCGCCGTTGGGGTCGACCGGCGTGCCGCCGACCTCCTTCATGCCGGGCAGGATCGCGATCGGCAGATGACCGTTGGGCCGCTGGAATCGGCGGACGTAGTTCCAGTTGGCCTTGACGACGTCGATCTGCCCCAACCACAGCAGCGCGTCGGACATCTGGTGCCCGTCGAGCGAGGGGTAGGTGTTGCCGTACCCGAAGCCCTGGCCGTCGGCGCACACCGAGAAGTACCCGAAGAACACCTTGGGATTGACCGCCGCCCAGACGTTCTGCAGCGCCGCCCGCCGGTACGTCTCGACGATGAGCGGCTCGGGCAGGTCCAACTCGGCGACCAGTGCGGCGATCTGATCGTGCCTCGCGTCTTCCGGGGCGCTGGCCGGCGCCGCCGTGCCGGAGGCGGCCCCTGCGCTCGATCGGATCGGACACATCGCGCCGATGGTCGCGGCGGCGGCGCTCGTCAGGATCGCGCGTCGCGAGACGGGCGACGGCCGGAGATCGGGGACGGATGGGGTCATGTCGTTTGCTTCCACCCTCGGCGAGGGCAGCCGCGGGGCCCGCCGCCCGTGCGCCCGGCCCGGCAGCCGGATAACACCGATGGGGCCCTCCTGTCCTGGAGTCAGGGCAGGTCGTAGGCCATTTCCTGGGCCCAGTACATGCGGCCGGTCGGGTCCTGGTAGACGCCGACGCCCACGTACCGGTAGTGGGGCTCGAGCATGTTCTGGCGATGGGGAGGCGAGTTCTCCCATGCCTGCTGGGCGGCCTCCACCGTCTTTTGTCCGGCGGCGAGGTTCTCGCCGACGTACTCGTGACAGAAACCGGCGTCCAGGGCCCGCAGACCGGGGGGCTCGCCGTCGGGGTTGATGTGGGCGAAGAAGTCCCGCTCGTACAGATCGCGCACCTGGGCGTCGGCGGCAGCCTCCAGCCGACGCGAGTACACCAGCGGCGGCAGCCCGTTGGCGGCACGGAAGTCATTCAGGGCCTCCAGCAGCGCCTGGTGGGTCGCGTCTTCGGGTTCGCCAAGGCCGAGGCAGTCATCGTCCGGGATGGGAGCACTGGCATCAAATCCGGACAGGTTATCGGAGGCGGCCGACTGGGTGTCGACGTTCAGGAGATCGGTGGGGTCCGGTAAGATCCCCAGCAACGAGAGGTCACAGCCGGCCAGCAAGGCCGACAGGACAGCGGCGAGACGGCAGAACCAACTTCTTCCCCAGGTCTTCATGCGGCTTCTTCCCCTGCCGAAGCACGTTAACGGAACACCCGATCCTATCCCGGCGGGGGCCAAAAGTCACCTGTCTCGTGGGGCAAAATCGCGTTCGGATGCGTGATATCCTGGGCGCAGATGGGGAGGTGGCTATTTCAGAGCCCGGAGCGCCAGCGACGGGTGGACACGACCCGCTCGCTTGCGCTCGGGGCTCTGACATACCTCGCCGATTGCGTCATGGACCCATCACCTTCGGCGGACGTCGGTGATGAGGACGTTCTCGATCGGCTGAGGCCCGGAAATGCCATCCGGCCGGACGGGGACGGCGGCGATCCGGTCCACCACATCCAGGCCCTCGACGACGCGGCCGAAGACGGTGTAACCACCGCGGTTGGGGTAGTCGAGCCCCGGGTTATCGACGGTGTTGATGAAGAATTGACAGGTGGCGGAGTCGACGTGCTCGGTGCGGGCCATCGCGATGGTGCCGCGGACGTTGCGGCCGCCGTTGCGGGACTCGTTGACGACGGGCCCGTGCGTGGCAGGCTTGGGCTGTGAATCGGGGGTGAAGCCACCGCCCTGAATCATGAACGTCTGGATGACCCGGTGAAAGATGAGGCCGTCGTAGAACTTCTCGTCGACGTACTTCAGGAAGTTGGCCGCGGTCGCGGGCGTGCGCTCGGGGTCGAGTTCCAGGGTGAGGGTGCCCAACGACGTGGTCATCACGACCTGGGGGTTGGCCGACTTGGCCGGTGGAGGCGATTCCGGCTTCGGTGCAGTGCGGTCTTCGGCAGCAGGAGCCGGCTTTCTGGAACCGCGACCCGCATAGGACACCAGGCCGACGGCCACGAGCACGAGTATCACCACGGACAGAATCACAGGCTTGAACCCTCGCATGACGTCCTCCTGGCGGCCAACATCCGCGCCTCAGGCATGGCGAAGGCGGGCAGAGATGCCCGCCCCCCGAACCTCCTGGCGGCAAAAACCCGCGCCGCGGGCATGACCGCGGCGGCGGACACAAACGGCAACGTCCGGGGATGATAGCGTCCGGGCGCGGCGATTCAACGGGCAGCTTGGGTGGCGGCGGGGACGGGCGAGTCGGGAGCGGGCGCGGGTCCGGGTTCGGGCTGACTGCCCCGCAGGTACGGGTTGGCCCAGACGGCGTAGTCATAGTCGCTGCCGTCGTCGGCGTCGCTGACCGTGAGTTCGAGGCGGGTCTTGCCGCGGACGCGGGCGGTGAAGGGCAGGGGCGGCTGCCCGCCGCGCATGACGGGGCTGGCGAACAGGGTCTGACCGTCGGCGATGATGCGGAAGACGGCGGAGCCGCGGCCGGCGGCCGAATCGTCGATGCCGACGCTGCCGGTGAACGTGTCGTAGCCGGCGCCGAGGATGTAGGCGATGCGCGATGGGGCCGCGACGCCGAGGCCCCGATAGATCCGCTGGCCGGCGATCCGCAGCGGCGTTCCGGTGACGCTGCGGTCCTGGCCGATGAGGAAGCGCTCCTGGGCGACCAGCAAGGGAACGAGTTGGGGCAGGTTGGTGCTCGCGGGCATGGGTGTCTGATGGGTGACGCCGCTCGACTCGGCGGATTCGTTGCCGTAAGCGTCGACGGCGGCGACCGCGTACTGATAGGTGGAGTTGTACAGAGCGGTGCTGTCCTGGTATCCGCAGGATTCGATCTCGGCCAGCAGCCGCTGGTTGCGGTACAGGCGATGGGCGACGGCCCGCTCGTCGGGCTGATACCAATCGAGCCAGACGCCGCGGGTGGTCTGTCGCGTGGCGAGGTTTCGAGGCGGCCCGACCGGGGCGGGGTCGGGCTGCGTGACGCGGTAGAACGACACCTGCCAGTCGACCGGGCCGGTGGCGTCGGCCTCGAACGTGACCACGCGGACCTGGTCGTGCCCGCGGACGCCGGCGCGGACGCGGCGGTGGACGCCGACGTTGAGGATCTCCAGGCCGCTCTCGCCCGGGGGAACGTGCAGCCGCAATTCGTAGGGTTCGTGCCCGACCACGTCGCTGCGGCCCGCCAGCGTGAGGGCGTCCGCGTGCCAGCGGACCGCGTGCAGGTCGACTCCACCGCAGGTGAGGTGCCGGTTGGTGCCGAGGAGCGTCGGCTGGTCCCGGCGGAGGCGGGCGATCGACAGGACGCGGCAGCCGGTGGGCGGGACCTCCACCTGGAAACGGTCGGTCACGACACGGAGCGGGCGGCCGGCCCACACGTCGTAAACGGCGAAGCGCTCGGCGCCGTCGCCCAGATGAAGGTCCTCCAACTCGACGGCTTCAAGCCGCGGCTCGTCCGACGTGTTGAACAAACCGATGACGTTTAATTGGCACCCAGCAACGGCGACGGCGAGGTTCCAGACGGGCGGGCACCCGCGGTGGGCGAACAGGTCGACGGCGCGGACGGGGGCGGCCGGGATGATCCGGCGGAGCGGATCGACGCGCTCGTCGTCGAGCAGGTACATGCGCTCCCCCGCGATCGGGCTGCGTCCGCCGAGGCCCAGGATCGCCGCGAACAGGCGGGCCTGCTCCAGCGACAACGGATCGCCCACGATGACGGTGTAGGACGTGACCTGGGCGAGCAGCCCCTGTCCCCAGAAACGGGTGGCGACGTCGGCGGCGGTCCGCTGCAACCACTCTCCGGCGGCGATGGTGGGGCGGATGGGGCGTGAGGCACGGGCGGCGGCATCGGTCCCCGATGGCCCGGTGCCGAACAGCGCGGGCACGGTCGTGGGCGGAAGCGATCGCATCTGCGGCTGGCGGACCAGGACCGAAGCCGCGCCGTAGGGGTTGAGATTCACCGCCATCCAGATGGTGTTCCGCGCGATCTCATCCGCCGTCGGTGGCTCGCCGACGTCAAACGGCATCCAGGCCGCCGGCATGGGTTCGAGGCGATGGGGGTCGACGGGGGCGTAGCTGGTCAGGCCGTGCCGCGTTCGGAGGAAGCCCGGCTCGCTGCGGAGGGTGAGCAGGTGGCCGGCGGCCGCGACGGGTTCGCCCGGCGCGCTCACGGTCAGCCGCACGCGGTCGGCGTACTCCTCGCAGTACACGTGACCCTCCAGCACGACGGCCCAGTCGCGCTGGACGTCGAACAACCCGTCGAACCAGTCGCCGGCGACCGGTCCCATCGCGGCGTGCAGGACCCGATCGGGATCGCGCGGCGTCAGACAGACGGGCAGCATGGGGACGAGCGTCTCGAACGCCAGCTCGAATCGGGGTGGGCGTTCCGAGGTGACGACGGCCAGACTTGTGGTCGTGGCTGTCGTGGTGATGCGGAGCCGGATGGGAGGTCGATTCGTGCCGGGTGCAAGCAGGTCAATCGTGGCCGCGTCGCCATCGGCGTGCTGGGTGGCCGGCGGCCGCGGGGTGATCCGACACGCGATGGCGTTGCCGTCCGCGTCCGGAACACTGGCGGTCCGCAGGACAAGCAGATCGCGGTTGCCGAGCCGGATGACGGGGCTCTCGGATGGTAGCGTCGGTGCGGACGGCGACGGCTGGCCTGGGGTCGGTTCGGGCAAGGTCCACGGTTCGGAGTACTCGGGGGCGATCGGCATCGTGGGGGGCACATTCGCCGGCGGCGCGCATCGCATCAGGAGCACGGCCAAGAAGGCGGGCAGGATGCCCGCCCCCCAAGACCGGCCGGTAAGCCGGGGGAGCTGGCCCGCCGGGCGCTCGATGGAGTGCTGCTCGTGCTGCGCGGAGTGCCGCCTCATGCCTGGCCAGGGTCCCAGTCGTGCCTGCCCAGCGGGTCGATACGATGCCAGCGATGGACGGGCCAGGGCGAGTATACCCGCCGGTCGCCGACGGTGTAAACGAAGTTGCAGGGGTATAATGGCCACCACATGCGATCGCGCGAACCCATGCGATTTCGAGGCCGGGCGGTGGTGCCGGGGGCCGGGCCGTTCATCTTCGGCGTGCTGAACGTGACGCCCGACTCGTTCAGCGACGGCGGGCGGTTCGGTTCGCCCGCCGATGCGGTCGCCGCGGCATGCCGCATGGCCGACGAGGGTGCGGACGTGATCGACGTTGGCGGCGAGTCGACGCGGCCGGGCAGCCATTCCGTGCCGGCCGACGAGCAGCTTCGCCGGACGCAGCCGGTTGTCGCGGAGCTGTGCCGGCAGTTCGGCCCCGACGGGCCGGTCGTCTCGATCGACACGCGGTCGGCGGCAGTTGCGGAGGCGGCCCTGGCGGCGGGAGCGATCGTCGTGAACGACGTGTCGGCCCTGCGCGACGATCCAAGGATGGCGGCGCTGGCCGCCCGACATGGCGCCGGCGTCGTGCTGATGCACATGAAGGGCACGTCGGTGGACATGCAGATCGACCCGACCTACATCGACGTGGTGAGGGAGGTACGATCGTTCCTCGCCGAGCGGATCGACGCGGCGGTGGCCGCGGGCATTGGCCGCGAGCGACTGATCGTCGACCCGGGCATCGGGTTCGGCAAGACGACGGCTCACAACGTCGAGCTGCTGCGGTACGCGGGCACGTTTCGCGAGCTGGGTGTGCCGGTGCTGGTAGGGCCGTCGCGCAAACGGTTCATCGCCGATATCACCGGTGCCGCCGACATCGCCGATCGGCTGGCGGGCACCATCGCCGCCGTCTGCGCGTGCGTGCTGGCCGGGGTCGAATGCGTCCGCGTGCACGACGTTGCCGCCTGCCGACGGGCGGTGGACCTGTGCGCGACCTTACGAGGTACGACGTGAGAAGTGAAGACCGTCCTCGACCACTTGGCAATGAACCGAGCGGGGGTCAAAGCGGTCGGCGCTGCGGCGGCCATGCGGCAATTGTGGAAAGGCGGGGAGGGGTTGTCCAGTCGGGGGCGCCGAATCGGACTCGGTGAGGAGGTCCGCCGGGCACGAATCATCGGCTCCCCCAGGTCCAGGAAGGACCTGGGCCACCCTACCGGTCGCGGCGGGCTGGACCAGCCGGGAGGCCTCCGACGGAGTCGTCGGGGAGCCCTGGGTTTGCAGAGAGCCGACGCACAGGCCAGAATACCGCGATAAAGTCAGAGGGCGAGTGAGAAACCCCGGGTGTGTCGGAACCGCGGCCGTGAGGGAGGGGCCTGCACGAGACAACGCCTGCTTCGCTGATGCCGCTCCCTCGCGGTCGCGGTTCGGAAAAGACTTCTCACACACGCTCTCGGACGGGAGAATCAGCCACCAGGAGGATTTCATGCGACGTGTCGTCACACTTGTGCTTATCGCCGCTTTCACCGTTGGTTCGGTTCGGGGTGCGGAGTTTCGCCGACTGCCGGTGAAGGAATACCGCGACAAGATGAAAGCCGGCTGGCTCGGCCAGATGGCGGGCGTCGCCTGGGGGGCGCCGACGGAGTTCAAATGGAAGGGGGCCATCATCCCCGCCGACAAGATGCCCAAGTGGGCGGCGGACACGATCAACGGCAGCTTCCAGCAGGATGACCTGTACGTCGACATGACCTTCCTGCGCACGCTGGAGGTTCACGGCCTGGACGTGTCGATCCGGCAGGCGGGCATCGACTTTGCCAACAGCGGCTATCCGCTCTGGCACGCGAACCGGGCCGGGCGCGACGCCCTGCGTCGGGGCATCGCTCCGCCGGACTCGGGGCATCCGCGGTTCAACAAGCACGCCGACGACATCGACTATCAGATCGAGGCCGATTTCGCGGGCTTGGTTTCGCCCGGCCTGCCCAACACGGTGATCGGTCTGGGCGAGAAGTTCGGGCGGCTGATGAACTACGGCGACGGGCTGTACGGGGGGCAGTTCGTCGGCGGGATGTACGCCGAGGCCTTCTTCGAGACCGAGCCGGTCAAGCTGGTCGAAGCCGGCCTGGGTTGCATTCCGCGGGGCAGCCAGTACGCCGAGTGCGTCCGCGACGTGCTCGCCTGGCACCGAGAGCACCCCGAGGACTGGGAAGCGACCTGGCGGCGGATCGACGAGAAGTATCAGCAGAACCCGGCCTACCGCAGAGCCTCCTGCGACAAGGGCAAGTTCAACATCGACGCCAAGATCAACGGTGCCTACATCGTCCTGGGGCTGCTCTACGGCAAGGGCGACCCGGATCAGTCTATGATCATCGCCACGCGGGCCGGGCAGGACTCGGACTGCAATCCATCCAGCGCCGGCGGGGTGCTCTTTACCACGCTTGGATTCTCAAAGGTTCCCGAGAGGTTCAAGGAGAAGCTCGACGAGGAGAA
>JACQVT010000585.1 GCA_016209665.1 Planctomycetota bacterium
GTCTTACGGACCGTCCGCCGCTCGAACTGGAGCGACAGCCGCCAGTGGGCCTCGTCGGTCTTGGCCACGAGCATCACGCCGGTGGTGTTTTTGTCGAGCCGATGGACGATGCCGGGGCGGAACGGGTCTTCGCCGTGGCTGAGCGAGCTGGCGTAGTAGGCCAGGCCGTTGGCGATCGTGCCGACCTGGGTGCCCTTGGACGGATGGACGATCAGGCCCTTCTGCTTGTTGAGGGCGAGGATGTAGTCGTCCTCATAGACGATGTCGAGCGGGATGGGCTCGGGCACCAAGTCGTACGGCTCGGGGGGCGGGATGACCAGTTCGACGCGGTCGTGGCCGTCGGGCTCGTAGCTGGCCTTGGTCGGCTTGCCGTTGACGGTGATGGCCCCCTGCTTGATGAGCCGCTGGATCAGCGTACGGGATAGCCGAGGGAACCGGGCGTGGAGGTACTTGTCGAGCCGGCGTCCGGCCAGCCTGCGGCGCACGAGCAGCGTGACCCGCTGGGCCTCGTCGCTGGCGGTGTCGAGCGGCCGATCCGCCAACTCCTCGTTCAACAAAACATCGTCATCCGCTTCGTCAGCCATCCATACCCCGGTTCACCAGGTGGCAGAAGATTCACTGCGCCGGCTCCGCTGGTTCCGGCCAACGCCGCCTGTTCGTCGAGTTCATCGCCGTTCGACCACCGCCACCTTCAACAAAACCGGCGATGGTTGTCAGTCTTGGGGTCCACGGTTCGCTTTCTGCTCTTCACCGTTGAAGTGAATAGATGCGACCAGAAACAGGTCGATCAGCTCAACCGTACCCTCCGTGTCAGCCACGATGACGGTACGGCCCGTGGGAGTGATGAACAGGAAATCCTGATGCGGCACGCTATACTCCCGCCCATCGGCCGTTCTCAGGCTGAAAGCCCGGAACGGTTGCGCCCGCAAGGCGTTTCGAATCTGCTCGACAGTCATTACTGGGCTCCAGTCGCCACCTTCTCAGTCTAGCGAACCCAAGCTAAGGGCGTCAATTCCTCAGCTTACCTTTTCGTACGGCCACATTTCGATGCCGCCGTCCATGACGCGGACGTCTTTGAAGCCGGCGGCGCGGAGGAGCAGGGCGGCCTCGTAACCGCGGAGCGAGATGGTGCAGAACGTCACGATGGGTTTGTCGCGGGGGAGTTCGTCCATGCGGCCGCGGAGCGAGCCGAGCGGGATCGACGTCGAGCCGGGCAGATGGCCGCGCTCGTGCTCGGCGGGCCTGCGGACGTCGAGGAGAACGAAGTCACTGCCTTCGTCCATCATGCGGCGGACCTCCATCGGCGTGACCCCCACCATCAGGCCGTCGAGCTTGTTGCGGGCGACGTTGGCGGCGGTAATCAGGTTGTCCATGGCCTCGGCATAAGGCGGCGCGTAGCACAGATCGGCGTTGGCCAAGGCGTCGACGGTCATCCCGCCGGCGAGGGCCATCGCGACGACGTCCATCCGCTTGTCGCAGGCTCCGGGGCCGACCGCCTGGGCACCAAGGAGCTTGCGGGTGTTGGTGTCGACCACGAGCTTGAGCAGGATGGGCCGGGCGTTGGGCATGTAGTGGGCGCGGTCGGGGGCCGGCGAAAGAACGGTCGTTACGTCGTAGCCCAGCCCGCGGGCGAAGGTTTCAGTCAGTCCGGTACGGGCGACGCAATAGTCGAACACCTTGCAGACGGTGCTGCCGAGCACGCCGGGGAACACGTCGCGCCGTTCGCAGATGTTCATGGCCGCGACGCGGCCCTGCTTGTTAGCGGTCGAGCCGAGGGGCACATAGCAGGCCTTGCCGGTCAGCAGGTCCACGCACTCGACGCAGTCGCCGGCGGCGAAGATGTCGGGGTCCGACGTGCACATTCGCTCGTCGACCTTGATGGCCCCCGTGGTGCCGAGTTCGAGGCCGGCCTTGTCGGCCAGGTGCACGTTGGGCCGCACGCCGATGGCCAGGATGACGGTATCCGTGGGAATGAGGCCACTATTGGTGACAACGCCCCGAACGGCGGTCTCGCCTTCTCCTTCGGTCTGAGCAGTCAGGGTCGAAGACAGCCGCTCGACGCTGGTGCCGGTCAGGACCTTCACACCGTGGGTCTCGAGGTGCTGCTCGACCAATGCCGCCATTTCCCAGTCCAGGATTCGCAGAATCTGGGGCAGGCGTTCGACGATGGTCACGCGGCAGCCGGCCGCCGCGAGGGCTTCGGTAATCTCCACGCCGAGCAAGCCCCCGCCGACGATGGTCACGTCGCGGGCCTTGCCGCGGGCCAGGGCGTTCTTGATGCCCTCGGCGTCGTGCACGCCGTGCAGCGTGAACACGTTGGCCAGGCCGGTGCCGGGGATGTTGGGGATGATCGGCTCAGCGCCGGTGGCCAGCACCAGTTTGTCGTATTCGAGCCACGTCTCCGCACCGCTGACGCTGTCGCGGACGCGGACGGTCTTGTTCTTGCGGTCGATGGCCAGGGCCTCGGTCTGGCTCATCACGTCGACGTTCTTGACCTGCTGGAAGAAGACGGGGTCCCGCACGCTGCCCAGGGGCGTGCTCATCAGGTCCTTCTGATTGCGGACGACGCCGGAGATGTAGTACGGCAGGCCGCAGCCGGCATAGGACAGGAACTTGCCCTTCTCGACGATCGTCACCTCGGCGTCGGGCATGAGGCGGATGATCTTGGCCGCCGCCTTGGGCCCGGCGGCGACTCCGCCGACGATGACCACTTTGAGTGGTGTTTTCATCTGTCTTCCTTCCTGAAATGCACCTGCGGTCTGCGCAACCGGCCGCGGGGCGAGCGGCGGCAGACGCAGACGGAACTCCGCGCCGCCGAGGTCGCAACGGCCCACCGCGACCGTCCCCCCCGCCGCCTCGACGACGGCCCGGACGAACGTCAGGCCCAGGCCGGTACCCGGCCGTGCCGTCTGCTGGACGCGCGGCGTGCGATAGAACGGCTCGAACACCCGATCGCGCTCCTGGTCGGCAATGCCAACGCCCGAGTCCGCGACAACCACGACGGTCCGGCCGTCCGCGGGGTCCTGCATCACGCTCACGAGGACGGTGCCGCCGTCCGGTGTGTACTTGAAGGCGTTGTTGACGAGGGCGTCGACGGCTTCGGACAGCGCTGATTCGAGGCCGGCCACCCTCGCGGGCTCGACGTCGACGGAGAGCGCGAAGGTGATGGCCCGCTGCAGGGCCTCCTCGGTGTATCGTTGATGCACGCGGCGGGCGAGGGTGGCCAGGTCGGTGATGGTGTCGGCCGGGGGGCCGGCCGCTCCGCTGTGGGCGATGGCCAACATGCGGCGCACCGATTCGAGGGCCTGCTCGCAGCGGTCGATCGCCTTGTGGATGACGTGCTTTTGTTCCGGGCTGAGCGGCCCGGCCGCCCCGGTCAGAAGCGACTTGAGCAGCCCGCTGGCCGCCGCCACGGGCGACTGCATCTGGTGCGCCGCCATCGAGGCGAAGCTGATGTCGGGCAATCCGGGCTGGCCACGATCCGACATGATGAGTCCATTGTACGATGGATGGGGAGGACGGATAAGGGAGGAGGGATGATAGATGAAGGATGAGGGGTGAGGGATGGAAGAGGGCAGGCTTGGGGCTGGGCCGCGCGACGCGGAGACGCGGGGACGCGGGGACGCGGAGATTGCGCTTGGGGCTTGCCTGCGGACTCGTCGGGGCGGGTGGTCGCAGGTTGGTTTTTCGGCTTGCGGCGGGGTCCGGCCGGGTGGCCAGTATACGTAGATTGAACAGGCTTTATAATTCGGTGGGGAAGAGTTGTCCACTGCTGCCTGAAGCGGTGGCCACAGGTCGCTTGTTTAGCTCGACCCGTCAAGGCAACTGAGGTCCTGTCCCGAGGCCGTGGCCGGGAGGGCGGGCAGGGATGCCCGCCCCCCAAGAGCGGTTGGCCCGGGCGGGGGAGGGCGGGTAACATTTCTGCGGCACAACATATCTGGAGGCAGGAACGTGAAGTTGATCTATGCTATCGTCGCGATCACCGCAGGGCTGGGCGTCGCCGGGTGCAGCGCGGGCCGTTCCGGCACCGCGGGGAAGTGGCAGTCGTTGTTCAACGGTGAGAATCTGGAGGGGTGGACGGTCAAGTGCAAGCCGGGCGATGCCGCCGGGCGGCCTTACTTCACCGTGGAGAACGGCACGATTCTGGCGGACTCGATCGGGCGGAAGGACCACGACTACGTCTGGTTGGCCACGGCCCGCGAGTACGGCGACTTTTCGTTGCGGCTGCGGTTCCAGGCCTATCGCGACAGCCCGGGCAACAGCGGCGTTCAGATTCGCTCGCGGTACGATGAAGCCGCCGGTTGGATGGACGGCCCGCAGGTCGACGTGAACCCGCCCGGCCCCTGGCGATGCGGTATGATCTGGGACGAGACGCGGGGCGTGCAGCACTGGCTGTGGCCCAACCTGCCGGTGGGCCAGGCGGCTGGCGAGGCCCAAGCTCCGAAGGGGTGGAAGTTCCAGCATCACGACCAGGGCGACGGCTGGAACACGCTGGAGATCACGGCGATCGGCATGCGGGTGCGAACGGCCATGAACGGTGTCGCGGTGGCCGACTACGACGGCGCGGGCGTGTTGGACGACGCCGTCCACCGCGAGCACCAGGTCGGCGAGCGCGGGGTCATCGCCCTCCAGGTGCACAAGGACGACGAGATTCGGCTGCGGTTCGCGGACCTCGAGATTCAGGAGCGGTGATTCGCGAAGAGGCAGGCCGAATCGCGGGTTCGGCTCGTGAATCGTTCACGTTGTTTTCGCGCGATGCTCAGCGTCGGCACCAGGTTGCGGAATCGGGTCGGCAACCCGTTGCGAGTCGCCGTTCTGACCAGCTCTGCGTTTCCCACACACCTGGTCAGGCCTCGGCGCCGGCCAGGAGCGGGGGACGGCGGCGACGGCGGCGCTTCTTCGGGGCTCCGGGGATCAACACCTGCGGCTCGCGGGGTTCCGCCTTGGCGGCCACCGCCAGGGCGTCGGCGGCGGTCGCGGCGAACAGGTCCGCGTTCACTTCCTTCCACAGCCCGTCCGCGCGGTTGAACACGCCGCCCGAGATCATGATGTTCATCGTCGGGTTGGCGCCCACTTGCCGCACGAGGTCGATGAGACGGCGCACGTTGGCCACGCCCGCCGGCTGGGTCCCGAAAATCACCAGCATATCAGGCCGCAAGTCGCCCACGAGCGACAACACCTCATCGTTGGGCACCCCTCCGCCGACGAAATACACGTCCCACCCGTCGGCCTCGAACAGGTCCGCGCTCATTTGGGCGCCCAGTTCCTCCGGCTCCCCATCGGCACAGGTGATCAGGACACGCTTGCCGTTGGGTGACTGCCGCGTGAGCTTGGCCTGGAGCTGGTCGGCGAGGGTGCGGCTGATTCGGGTGGCCATGTGCTCCGTCGCCAGGTTGATCCGGTCTGCCCGGTACAACCGCTCGGTGTTCTCCATCGCCGGCCAGATGATCTTTCGGTAGATGGTCCGCGGGTCGATACCGGTCGTGAGTGCTTCCTCGAGGACGTCCCGGCAGGCCTGTCGGTGACCCTCCAACACACTGTCCATGTACCGGTTCAGGAATTGATCGGCGCTCATCGTGTGCTCCCATTCGCAGACGGCCCGCAGCGCGGGGAATCCCTGGGCAGAGCCCGGGCGGTCCATGACCGCGTCGGGCCGCCCCTGCATCCTGCCTCTCGTGGGGAACGCTTCCGTCTGGAAGAACCCATGCCCACCGGCTGCTCCGCGCCGGCATACCTGGAAATGATTCGCTCAGCCTACAACATCAGCCGTGGTGCCCATGAACTGACTGTACCGCATCGCGATCGCCCAGTACCCGATCATGTTAATATGGGTAGTCTGGGATGTTTGACTGGGGTGGTATCGGCCACAGATGCGTTTTTTCTAAAGCCAATGGTGTTAATTTAGGAAATATGGATAAATCATCTGGTCTAGGTCCGATGTCCGATAAGGTTGTCCTATGCGGCCCCGCCGTAAGCCCTTACGGTGTCCGGCGTTAGCCGACGAGGTCGTCCGTCGTGAGCAGACCACAAACCTCGCGTACCTCGCGCATCGTGGCCTGGGCGGCGGCCCGTGCTCGCCGACCGCCGTCGGCCAGGATGCGATTGACCTGGTTGGGGTGCCGTTTCAACTCCTCGTAGCGCTGGCGGGGGGCGGCGAAGGTTTCCTCGAACAGCTCGTACAGCCGCTGCTTGGCCTGGCCGTAGCCCATGCCGCCCTTGCGGTAGCGGGCGTCCCAGTCGGCCACTTCTTCCTTGGGGGCCAGCAGCCGCAGCAGGGCCATCACGTTGCAGGTCTGAGGGTTCTTGGGCTCCTCGACGGGTGTCGAGTCGGTCTTGATGGCCATGATGCGTTTGTGGACCTGCTTGGGCGGGGCGAACAACTCGATGGTGTTGTCGTAACTCTTGCTCATCTTACGGCCGTCGATACCGGGCACGATGGCGGCCTCGGCACTGATCAGCGGTTCGGGCCGGACCAGCACCTCGCGGTTGAATGCCTGGTTGAACTTGCCCTGCATGTCTTGAGTCATCTCGATGTGCTGGGCCTGGTCCTGGCCGACCGGAACCAGGTTGGATTTATAAATGAGGATGTCGGCGGCCTGCAAGACCGGATAGGCGAACAGGCCGTGGTTGGGCGACAGACCCTGAGCAACCTTGTCCTTGTACGAATGGGCTCGCTGGAGCAGGCCCAACGGCGTGACGCAGGAGAGGATCCACGCGAGTTCGGTCACCTCGGGCACGTCGGTCTGGCGGAAGAACACGGCCTTGGCGGGGTCCAGGCCCAAGGCGAGGTAGGTCAGCGCGACCTCCAGGGTGAGTTCCTGGAGCCGTGTCTGATCGGTGATGCTCGTCAGCGCGTGGTAGTTGGCGATGAAGTAGAAGCACTCGTGCTCATGCTGGAGTCCGATGTGCGTGCGCAGGGCGCCGAAGTAGTTCCCCAGGTGCAAGCGTCCCGATGGTTGGATGCCGGATAAAACTCTCATGCCGTCTGGGTATCGCGGGGCGCGAGCAAAGTCAAGCCGGCCGGCGTGTCGGAGGCCGCGTCTCGCGGCGGACATTGCCTGCGCGGTGGCCGGGTGGACGAATCAGCGAGGATGGGAAGGTTCCGCACCGGCAAGGCCCGATATTCTCGTCCGTCAGGCGTTAGGCAGACGTCTGCTGGAGGATTCCGGGGACGCCGATTTGCCTCGGTTGCCAAACGTATTGCATAGATAACTGTCACGCGGGGGTTCCACGACGGGCCTGGTGGGCTTTGATGACCTGGGGGAGGGAGTAGTCATGTCCAATTGGGTATCGAGAGTGTCGGGCGGTGGCCTGCGCCTGGCGGCGGTGCTGACCGCACTGGTGGTGTTGGTCGGGCCGATCGATGTCGTGGCGGAGGGCGAGGAGGCGGCCCAGCCGGTGACGCGGGTCGAGGAGGACTGGTTGCTGTGGGTGCACGAGCCGAACGGCGAGTTGTATTCACCGCAGTTCCACACGGTGCTGTCGCCGGTCGACAACCTGGACTCGTTCTATTTCCAGGTGACGTGGAACTATCACGAAGAGCCCTCCTTTGTTGCGGGCGGCTTCCAGGTGCAGAGCTGGAACGGTGACGAGCAGCTCGAGGTCCAGGACGTCAACAAGGAAGAACTGAGCCGCACCGCCGAGATCATCACCTGGACGCAGGTGATCGAGACGAACGGCACCCAGATCGGCTTTTCGGTCCTCAACGGGTGGTCGGCGAGCTGGGGGCTGTTCGGGCACCCCGATACGACGATCGTGCATAATGGGGCCGTCCCCGATCTGAGCGGTTATTCTCCGGATACGTCGGTTGCCAATTCATGGGTTACCTACGGCCGGAACCGGGTGGTGCTGCTGGTCCTCAGGGCCGTGCGCTACTACAGCGATGGTGAGCTGGTGGCGGAAGATCACACGACACGATACGTCCAGTAGCAGGGGCGATCATGGTTGGGGCCTCGGCTCAACGGGAGGGTGGCCATGGTGAACAGAGGTCACAAGAGGTGCTTTCGCAGGCGAGCGGCGGCGGCGGCCATGGTCGCGATCAGCGGGACGGTGTTGATCGGCGTGGCCGCCCTGGCCATCGACATGGGGATGCTATACAACACGCGCACTGAGGCCCAGCGGAGTGCCGACGCGGGGGCCCTCGCCGGGGCGTGGAGGCTCGTCGGCGAGGAGCGGCTGCTCGGCTCGACGGGGGCAACCACGGTGGCGAGTGCCGCCCGTACCACCGCGAGCAGCACCGCCAACGCGAACAAGGTATTCAACTCGAACCCCACCGTCGACACCAATACCGGCAATGCGTCGGATGGCGACATCCTCCTCGGCCGGCTGGACCATCCCGGCAACCTCACCGAGCAGATCCAGACCTCGGTGGATCCGACGCGCTACAACACGGTCAGCGTGCTCGTCCGACGCGACAGCACGCGGAACGGGGCCATCCCGCTGGTCTTCGCCCACGTCTTCGGGTTGTCTTCCAAGGACATCTCCGCCCGGGGGGTTGCGAGCGTCGAGGACAAGATCGTCGGCTACAAGGTGACGGGTCGCAGCGGCAACGCCGAGCTGATGCCGTTCGCCGTCAACCTCAACGCCTGGAACGCCCTGTTGGCGGGCACGCAGACCTCGGGCGACAACTACCGGTACGATCCGGCGTCGAAGACCGTCAGCGCGGGCGGCGACGGTGTCAACGAGTTGAACATCTATCCCGGCTCGGGCAGCGGCCAACTGCCGCCCGGCAACTTCGGGACCGTGGACATCGGCAACCCCAACAACAGCACCGCCGACATCAGCCGGCAGATCCGCGAGGGCGTCAGCGCCAGCGACCTGGCCTACTTCGGGGGCGAGTTGAAGTTCGACGACAACGGCGAGATCATCCTGGAGGGCGACACCGGACTGAGCGCGGCGGTCAAGGATGACCTGGCTTCCATCATCGGCAAGCCGCGAGCGATCCCGCTGTTCACCGTCGTCTCGGGGAACGGGAACAACAGTCGGTACACGGTAGTGGCCTTCGCGGGCATTCGGATCATGAACGTCAAACTCACCGGCTCCATGAGCAAGAAGTCGTTGATCGTCCAGCCGGCGGTGGTGGTCGACGACGCCGCCGTTTCCGGCGAGACCTCCAACACGAGTTACTTCGTCTATCGTCCGCCGACGCTGGTCCGGTGAGTCGGGCGCCGGCACTCAGGTCTCGGCGTCGTGGCTGCCGCCCGACAGGTGCCGCAGCATGGACTTGATGTCCGCCGCGCCCTTGATCGCGACATAAATCGTGACCGTCGAGTACCAGCCCACGCAGGCGAGGGTCAGCAGCAGCCAGAACCAGTGTTCGCTCATCGCGCACCTCCGCCAGCCGTCTCGCCGGCGCGATCGGCCTGCCGTGGCTTGAGCAGCGAGCCCACGACCATGGCCAGGCCGGCCGCGAAGTAGGTCGCACTGCCCAGCACGTACTGCCACTCATCGTGCCACGTCTTCATGGCGGGCCACTGCTGGACGACGAGCAGACCGACGGGAATCGCGGCGCCGACGATGATGGCCGCCCCCGCCCCCCAGTTGTTCGCCCGCTTGAAGTAGCAGGCCGCGATCAACAGGACCGACATGCTCGACAGGTAGATGGTCCCGGTGACCACCAGGTACGTCCAGACGTCACCCTGGAGCTTGTACAGCAGTCCGTAGAAAAACAGAAACACGCCGATGAGGGCGATGATCATCCGGTTGACCAGCAGTCCCCTGCGTTCGGACCATTGACGGCGGAAGGGGGCCAGGATGTCGTTGTAGATAAC
>JACQVT010000587.1 GCA_016209665.1 Planctomycetota bacterium
CTTCCGGGCCCTGGCGGTGCCAACGTATCGTCGCACGCCGCCCTCGCGGCAAGACGTCCGGCGAGGGCGCCGGACGCTACCGGCACGGGCGCCGGGCGCTAGTGATGCAGGCACCCGGACGCTACCGGCAGAGGCACGGGACGTTACGGCTACGGGTACGATGCCCGCCGGGAATGCGTGTCGGCTTTTATTGACATGCCGCCTGTCGAATCACGGGTGGGTTCTCCGATCGACCGCCCCGGTCTCCAGTCTCAACTCTCCATTCTCCATTTCTATCGCAGGTAGCGCCCGATCGGCGGCGAGAGCAGCTCCTTGATCCGCGGTTCGTTCATGTTTTCGGGCATCGCGATGGTGCAGCCGGTGTCGATGCGGGTGGGAACCTTTTCGCCGCGGAGGTGGGCGGCCATCGTCTTGACGGCGAGATACCCCATGTTCAGCGGGTCCTGGAGGACGATGCCGTGGAGCTGGCCGTCTTTCATGGCCTGGATGAGCTTTTCACTCGGGTCGAACGCGACGAGCTTGACTTTGCCCGTTCGTCCCGCCGACTGCAGGGCCCGCAACATGCCGAACGCCATCGGCTCGCAGGAGCAGAAGACGCCGTCCAGCTCGGCGAACCGGTTGAGCAGATTCTCCGACTGCGTGTAGGCCGTGTCGCTGGTCGGCCCGCCGTACTGGTCGGATGAGACCAGCGTGATGCCGGGGGCGGCCTTGATCGCCGCGAGAAAACCGTCCTCCCGCTGCGTCGTGCTGGCGGAGCCCACCTGGTACCGCAGCACCAGCACCTTGCCCGCACCGCCCAGGACGTCGATCATGCGGTCGGCCGCCAGTTTGCCGCCCGCTTCGTTGTCCGTGGCCACGTAGCTGACGTAGTCCCGGCCCGCCTCGGCCCGCAGACCCGAATCCATGATCAGCACCGCGATGCCCGCCCGCATGGCGTCCCGCACTGGCTTGACCAGGGCGACCTCGTCCAGCGGCGCGAGCACGATGCCGTCGACTCCGCCGGTCACGAAGTTCTCGACGACGTTGATCTGTTGCTCGCGGTCGTCCTCCTTGACCGGCCCCTTCCAGACGATCTGGATACCCTTGATCTCCCGCTCCGCCTTGACCGCCCCGGCGTGGATCGACTTCCAGTATTCGTGGATGGTGCCCTTGGGGATGACGGCGACCTTGAGCGCCTGCTCGCCGCCGCCGGTCTTGGAAGAGTCCCCGCAGCCGAGCGAGCCCGCCAGCGTCGCGGCGACTACCGCCCAGGCGAGCAGGCGAAGTGAGAAGTGCGAAGTGAGAGGTGAGAAAATGCTCCTTTGATGAATCGTGTTGCCCGTCAAACCCTGCTCCCTTGTTGACGCCGCCCTGGCATCAGAACACCGGGCGCGGAGAAACCTTTCTCACTTCTCACTTCTCACTTCTCACCTCTCACTTCCTACGGCAGGTATTTGTCTATCGGCGGTGACAGGAGTTCCTTGATCCGCGGCTCGTTCATGTTTTCGGGGGTGGCCACCACACTGCCGGTGTCGATGCGTGAGGGCACGGCCTCGCCCCGCAGGTACGCGACCAGCGTCTTGACCGCCAGATACCCCATGTTCATCGGGTCCTGCAGGACCAGGCCGTGAATCTGCCTGTCGGCCATGGCCCGGATCAGCTTTTCCGAACTGTCGAAGCCGACGAACTTGACCTCGCCCTCCAGGCCGCTCTGCTGGATCGCGAGCAACATGCCGAACGTCGTCGACTCGTTGGGGCAGAAGATGCCGTCAACCTCCTTGAACCGGTTGAGCAGGTTCTCGCCGGTGGCCAGGGCGGACTCGGTGGTGGCCCCGCCCCGCTGGTCGGACGAGATCAGCTCGATGTTCGGGAACTTCTTCTTGATCGTGTCCAGGAATCCCTGCTCGCGCTGCATGGTGCTGGCCGAGCCCTCCTGGTAGCGCATCATGATGACCTTGCCCTTGCCGCCCAGGACCTCGCCCAGCCGTTCGGCCCCCTTGCAGCCGCCGACGTAGTTGTCCGTGGCCACGTAGCTGGCGTAGTCCGTGCAGACGTCCGCGCTCAGCCCCGAATCCATGATGACCACGCCGATGCCCGCCTTGGTCGCCTCGCGTACCGGCCGCACCAGGGCCACGTTGTCGAGAGGGGCGATCGCAATGCCGGCCACGCCGGCGTTGATGAAGTTCTCAACCACGCTGATCTGGTCGTTGCGGTCGTCCTCCTTGACCGGACCCTTCCAATCGACGTCCACGTCTTTCAGTTCGACCTCGGCCTTGAGTGCCCCGGCATGGATCGACTTCCAGAACTCGTGCGTCGTGCCCTTGGGGATGACGGCGATCTTCAGCAACCCCGTCGCCTTGGCCCCGCCCCGCACGCAGGTCCGATCGTCGGCCGCGGGCTCCGTCGTCGCACCGTCTCCGCCGGAGCCTGCCTGCCCCGACGAATCCTGCTTGCCGCAACCGACTGCCGCCAGGACCGCCGACAAGATCAGTATCGCCAGACTGCGCATCACCACGTTCTTCATGATCGTCGTCCCCTCGCCAACCGAGCCCACCGGCCCGAGGACGGGCCGGCTCGCCGCGTCGGCTATATCTTCTGCTTCACCGCGTCCCTGGTTTTATGAAAGAGTGGTTCTCCCGGAGAATGCGTTGAACGGCGTATCCGCGGACGGATCGCCAAAACATTAACCCTCACAAGCAGAACCACTCATGTTGCACGTCGGCCTCGACCTGCACAAGCGAAGTTTAACCGTGTGCGTTCGCAATGAGCAAGGAGACATCGTGCTGCGAAGGCACGTCAGCACCCGCTGGGCGGAGGTGGCCCGCTTCTTCGGGGCCCTCCAGGAACGGGCCCGCCCCGAGGGGGGTTACCTGGCCATCCTGGAGGTCTGCGGGTTTCACGATTGGCTGGTAAAGCGGTTGGCCCAGTGGGGCTGCTCACGGGCTTGCGTGGTTACCGCCCCGCCACGGGTCCGCAACAAGACGGACCGCCGCGACGCCGCCAAGCTGAGCGAGCTGCTGTGGATCAATCGCCACCGGATCGCCGCGGGGGCCCGTCCGGTCGAGATCCACCTGGTCTACCAGCCCACCGAGCCCGATCCAACGCGTAGACAAGCTTGTTCGCGAGGCCGCCCGTGAGAACCCAGCCATCCCGCTGATTCGCACCCTGCCCAAGTTGGGCCAGTACACCGCGTTGGCCCTGTGGGCTCATATCAGTCCGGTGGCTCGCTTCCCCACTGCCCGGAGCCTGGCCCACTACGAATCCGAGGAGGAACGCCGATGCCCGCTGCCTTCCCCCCGAAACCAAGCCGTAGCCTGCCGGTCCGGGCCGTCAAGTCGGACCCGACCGGCCTCCAGACTCGGACCCGAGTTCCTGAGCCCGCCCGGGTTGGCCGACTTGACGGGCCGGCTGCGGCAGGCAGAACCGCCTGTATCGGGGGAAAGGCAGCAGAAAGGCCTTTGAGGAAGAAGGAAGAAGGGGCCTCTTGACGCCCTCGCTCTTTCAGGTACGCGTCCCCGCGGGGTGCGTGACAGAATCGGCGGGGCATCTCAGAGCCCCGAGCGCAAGCGAGTGGGTCGTGTCTACCCGTCGCTGGCGCTCCGGGCTCTGA
>JACQVT010000588.1 GCA_016209665.1 Planctomycetota bacterium
CGGCGAGGTGTGCCGGGAGGGGCGGGTATGACGGGAGGCCGCAGGATTATCGGCATCGCCGCAATGGTCGCTCTGGCCGGGGGGGCGGCGATCCTCGTGTACGGCCTTTCGGGCAGTATTCGCACGAAAAACGTTTCAGACGAGGAGTGGATCGCCCGGCTCGACAGCACCGACCCCGACGAGCAGGTCGAGGCGATAGATGCGCTGGCCGGCCTCACGGCCGTGGATGAGAGTGGTTGGTGCAACTTCGACAGCGTCAGTGGGCGGCATCTTCGTGAGCCCAGCGGCCACGGTTACGGCAACCTGGGCTACGCCGACGGCCACGCCGGCAAGTTCCAAACTCCCCGCCGGCCCCCTGCGGATCTGCCCGACGATAAGGTCCTGGTGGCCAACTGGATGTGCTTCCGCACCACGGGTGGTAAATGGATCAGCGGCCGAAGCTGGGGCGGGCGGATGTACAGGTTCTTCGACAGCGCGCCTCCCGCCAGCTCTGTGGGCCTGCAACACTGATGGCAGGTCACGTCCGCCGTCAAAACCGTGACCCCGCCGGGCCTGCCCGACTCTCCCTGGTACCACCGGCGCCGGCAAGCGCATTGCAGCGACACTGAAAGGCGGCGGGATCGCAGCCCGAGTTCGCCACGATGCTCGGCTTGGCCACCACAAAAACCGGCGAAAAAGGCTTGCAGAATCGGTTCACCCAGGTGTAGTATATAGGCAGATCTGGCCCGACCGGGAGAGGACGCAGTTGGCGGGCCGCGAGGAGCGGGAGCGTCCACATTCATTTCTCAGTCGCCCGTGACGGTCGGACCGTGTTGGTGTGCAACCGTTAAGCGAGCATTGTCGGCAGGCTTTTGAGCAGACTGTTCCTGGACCAAACGAAGACAAATCTCGCGACCAGGCGTGTGCCTTCGCGAGCCAATCGGGTGAATCCCACGCCATCGCGTGGGCCTGTCGAGAGGAGGAGGTCACATCATGAGAGGGTGGATGATCGGCATGGCAGTCGTCGGATTGTGCGTGGCCGGCGTATCGAACGCCCAGATCACGTACATCGACGACCATTTCGAGAGCGGCACGCCTGAGGGGTGGACGCTCTACGGCGGGGCCCGGGTGGCCAACGGATTCCTGTTCAACGACCCGTACTCGCCACCGTCCGGCGAGAAGTGGGGCGTGGGGCAGGATGCCTGGGGCGGCACGGTCGACGGCGGGTTGTTCAAGTCGTTCTACGACCACTACCTGCCGAACGAGGTCAAGTACTTCACCGCCCTGGTCGAGGCGTACTCGGTCGACTGGGGCTTCAACCCCACGCCGGGGCACGTGAACATCCGGATCGGCAAAGGCCCGGGGCTCCTGACCAACCCCGATGACCCCAGCATCGTCTGGAGCGACTGGTACTGGGGTCCCTGGGCGTACCTGACGATCCAGCAGCCTTGCCTCGAGGGCTGGGAGACGGTCTTCGTCGACTGGTTCGCCCCGTGGGCCACGGGCCCGATGGTGGCCAAGGTCGACAACGTCGTGGTCTGGCAGACGCCCGAGCCGGCCAGCCTGCTGCTGCTGGCGCTGGGCCTGCCGCTCCTGCGCCGCCGTCGATAACGCATCCAGCGCAGGCCGGAGAACGAAACCACAGAACGACCCTGTGGGCAGGATGCACGGGGCCGCGAGGTAGGAACCTCGGGGCCCCGTTCTGTTGCCCGAAAGCAGGGCGTGAGTTGAGTTCCGCCGGTTGCGGGTGACCGCGCGGGCGTGCATCGAGGGCGGATTCCTGGTATCCCGGCTACCTGTCCTGCTGGCCCCGCACCGGCCCGTGGGTGGAGCGACCCCTACGCACTTGCAAGTCTGGCTCGCCCAGCGCGTCGGCCGCCCCATGTCGGACACGGAACAGGCCGAGTTTCGGCAGCGCTTGCAGACCTGGGATGGATTCAAGTCCCAACTGGACGAATGCGTTGCCCGCCGCCGGAGCCTGCTCGACCCGACGATCCTCGGCGAGGTGATGGACGAGATGGCCGAGGCCCGCCACGCCGTCGCGCGCGTCGCCGAGCGTCTGGCGACGATGCCGGCGAAATAACCCCTTGCGGGAACCTGCCGCTCGGCCGCCACCGGGATGGTGGTTCTGGATCGAACCGTCGGTGCGCGGTAAGCTGGCCGACCGCACGTGAGAGGGGGATTCGCAGGCGGTCGGAGCCGGCGTCTGTGACGCCGATGAGGGGCTGCGGTGCACCGGGCTCATGGAGTCCGGCTCGGATTTCAAAGGAGTGCTTGAGCGATGCCATTGGTTCCGATGCGAGTCTTACTGGACCACGCCGCCGAGAACAACTACGGCGTGGCGGCGTTCAACGTCAACAATATGGAGCAGATCCAGGCGATCATGTCGGCGGCGGAGAAGACCGACTCGCCGGTGATCGTGCAGGCCTCCCGGGGGGCCCGCGAGTACACGAACGACGCGTACCTGCGACACCTGATGCTGGCGGCGGCGGAGCTGCACCCGCGGATCCCGATGGCGATGCACCAGGACCACGGCAACTCGCCGGCGACCTGCTTCAGCGCGATCATGCAGGGGTTCACGTCGGTGATGATGGACGGTTCGCTGACCGAGGACGGCAAGACGCCGGCGTCGTATGACTACAACGTCTCGACGACGCGCAAGGTGGTCGAGGTGGCCCATGCGATGGGCGTGACGGTCGAGGGCGAGCTGGGGTGCCTGGGCGGCATCGAAGACGGCCACGGCGCGGGCCTGACCGGCGAGGAGGCGATGAAGCACCTGACCGACCCGGACCAGGCGGCGGACTTCGTGGCCCGCACCGGCGTCGATGCCCTGGCGGTGGCGATCGGCACGAGCCACGGGGCGTACAAGTTCACGAAGAAGCCGACGGGCGACGTGCTGGTCATGAGCGTCATCGAGAAGATCCACGCGAAGCTGCCGAACTGCCACATGGTGATGCACGGCTCATCGAGCGTGCCGCAGGAGCTGCTGGCGGTCATCCGCGAGTACGGGGGGGAGATGAAGGAGACCTACGGCGTGCCGGTGGAGGAGATTCAGCGGGGGATCAAGAACGGCGTGCGCAAGATCAACGTCGACACCGACAACCGGCTGGCCATCACGGGGGCGATCCGCAAGGTCTTCGCCACCAAGAAGGGCGAGTTCGACCCCCGCAAGTACCTCAGCCCGGCCCGCGACGCGATGGAGAACGTCTGCGAGGACCGCATGACGCAGTTCGGCCAGGCCGGCAACGGGAGCAAGATCAAGATCAAGACCTGCCGCGCGATGGTGGACTTCTATCTGAAGGGGAAGTAGAGCCCTGGTCGGTCTTCGGAGTGCCGGGAACAGACGGTCACAGAACCCAAGCCCAGGGATTCTGCTCCCTGGGCTTTTTGTTGGTACGCGACGCAACTCTGTTCAGGAACGATGCAGGTTTTATTAAGAAGACACGCAAGCTTAACACGGTCTTAACCCGTGCACGGGATGATTCCGACCTGTCAGGCTTGGTGGCGCGGTGAGTTGGAGAAGCTTGGCCCGACCGGGGTCGACCGACGACTCAACCAGGTCTGTGTCCCGTCTGCGACACGACAGCGAGGTATGTGCATGAACAGTGGGCTGGCCCGACGCCGGCGGCTTATGGCCGCGGGTGGAGCGGTATTACTCTCGACCGCCCTGGGGAATGGACAGACGAGCCGGCCGGCGCCCACGAGCCAACA
>JACQVT010000589.1 GCA_016209665.1 Planctomycetota bacterium
AGATCACGTTGGTCGGGATGTAGGCCGACACCTCGCCTTCCAGGGTCTCGATGACCGGGAGGGCGGTCAGCGAGCCGCCGGTGCCGGGCCGGATGCGGATCTCCAGATCGTCGCGGCCCATCGCCTTGAGGTCCTGCTGGGCCTCGTGCTTGCCTGGAACGCCCACGTATTCCTTGTCGGTGACGCCCTTCTTGGTGTCGGCGGGGGCGGACTTCGGGACGATGAGATAGCGGTTCGCCAGCTTGCACGACCGCTCGAGCAGGCGGCTGTGGAGGTAGAACACGTCGCCGGGGTAGGCCTCGCGGCCGGGCGGGCGGCGCAGCAGCAGCGACAACTGCCGGTAGGCCGCCGCCTGCTTGCTGAGATCGTCGTAGATACAGAGCGTGTGCTTGCCGTCCTCGTAGGTGAAGTACTCGGCCATCGCACAGCCCGCGTACGGCGCGATGTACTGGAGCGGGGCCGGGTCTGAACTGCCGGCGGTGACCACGATGGTGTAGTCCATCGCCCCACTCTCGCGGAGTACCTCGACCACGCTGGAGACGGTGGATTCCTTCTGGCCCACCGCGACGTACACGCAGATGACGCCCGTGCCCTTCTGGTTGATGATCGCGTCGATGCCGATCGCCGTCTTGCCCGTCTTGCGGTCGCCGATGATCAACTCGCGCTGGCCCCGGCCGATGGGGATCATGCTGTCGATCGGTTTGATGCCCGTCTGGAGCGGCTCATCGACCGGCTGTCGCTCGGCGATTCCCGGCGCCGTCGTCTCCATCGGCCGGCGGTGCGGCGATTCGATCGTGCCCTTGCCGTCCAGCGGTCGGCCCAGCGGATCGACCACCCGTCCGATCAGAGCCGGGCCCACCGGCACCGACAACAACTGCCCCGTGCCCCGAACCGTGTCCCCTTCCTTCAGCCCCAGGTAGTCACCCAGCACCACCGCCCCGATCGCGGTCTCTTCCAGGTTGAAGACCTGCCCGATGGTGCCGTTCTCGAACTCGAGCATCTCGCCGGCCATCGCGTTGCCCAGACCGTAGATCCGGGCGATCCCATCGCCGACCTCGAGAATCCTGCCCACCTCGGCCACGTCGATCTCGCCGCGGTACTGGGCGATTTCCTCACGGATGACCGACGCAATTTCATCGACTTTGAATTTCATGGTTGAACCTTGGGGCCAGTTGTCAGTTGTCCGTAGTCAGTTGTCAGTCGTTGGCTGCGGACAACCGATTCTTTCAACTGACAACTGGCAACTGACCACTGACATTTCTTCTCACTTCGGACTTCTCACTTCTGCTCGTACCCTCTCCCGCGATGGATCTCGTGCAGCGCCCGTTCGCTGAACCGCTCGCGCAGCGACCGCACGCGCCAGGCCACGCTGCCGTCGATCTGAACGTCGTTGATGTGAATAACCACCCCGCCGATCAACTCGGGCACGACCCTTTCAATCAGCAGCGCCTCCTTGCCGATGTAGACGCCCACGCGGTCCTTGACCATCGCCCGCAGGTCATCCGTCAGGGGCATCGCCGTCTGGACGATGACCTCCTGCTGGTGGTGCTGTGCCTCCATCCGCAGTTCCACACACCGGTACACTTCCCGCACGAGCCCCAGTCGCCCGCGGTTGTTGAGCACTTGCAGCACGTTCAGCAGCAGGTCGTGCATCCGCCCGCGGAACAGCTTTTCCAGCGACGCCCGCCTTGGATCATCATCCACGGAATCGGCGGTCAGGAACTGGGTGAAGTCCGCGTCGGCATCCATGTACCGAACCAGTTCCGCGAACTCCAGCGCGACCTGGTCCTCGGCGTTCTGTTCGCGGGCCGTCGCCAGCAGCGCGTCCGCGTAGACATCCGCCAGCGCCATCAGTTCATCGTTCTTCTTGGGCATGCCTCACGCCAGTCTACGAGGAGTCACGTCCTGCCGGTCCACGGGACGCAGTCCGTGGACTTCCCGGTCAGTTGCGGTTCCGCTCGGTCTGGAGTTCCGCCAGTGCTTCGGCGACCAGCCGCGAGTGATCTTCCGCCGACACCTGCCGCTTGAGGATGCTCCCGGCCATGCTCGTGGCCAACTCCGAAGAGCGTTCGTACAGGTCTCGGAGGGCGGTATCCCGGGCGACGCCGATTTCCCGCTTGGCCCGTTCGAGCATGGCCTCGCCGGCAGCCCGGGCGTCCTGCTCGATTTTTCGCCGGGTCACCTCGGCGTCGCGGCGGCCCTCCTCAACGATGTGACTCGCCTCCTCGCGGGCGGCGATCAGCTTCTGCTCGTACTCCCGCAGCCGGGTCTCCGCCGCCTCACGGTCGCGCTTGGCGGTCTCCAGCGACTCGCGGATGAACCGCTCCCGTCGCTGCAGGCCCGACAGGATGGGACCCCAGGCGAACCGGCGGAGCACGACCAGCACCAGGACGAAGATCAACAGCGTCCACAGCGCGTTGCCGAGGTTGCCGGCAAACGGGTTGATCGAACCTTCCCCGTGCTGCTCCTCGGCAATCGCCACCTGCACCGCGGCGTCCAGCACGCTCAGGCCGCCGATCGTCAGTATCGCTCTCGTTTTCACGCTCGATTCCTCATTGCGGCCGTGCCCGCCGGCCTTCAGTCAGGCGCACGGGCACGGTCGTCCACCGTCGACGGATCGGCTGCCACCCCCGGGGTAAGCGCAACCGTGGTCATGCGCCTCGGCTCACCCTCGCCCACGCCGCGGCAGGCGCCCCATCGCCTCAATGCAGGGCCGACAGCAGGCACACCACGACGGCGAACAGCGTGGCGCCTTCCAACATGGCCGCGGTGATCAGGGCGATGGTATTGATCTGGCCGGCGGCCTCGGGCTGGCGGGCCATGCTCTCACTCGCGTTGCCACCGATCCGCCCAATGCCCAGACCCGCACCGATGATCACCAGCCCGGCGCCGAGGGCCCCGCCGAGGTACCCCGCGCCCTTGTCTTGCAGGAACCCGCTCGCGCCGCCCGCGGCCGCCGCCGCCGCCCCGCCCCCATGCTCGGCCGCCGGGGGCTGGGCCATCGCCGGCACCGCGACCAAGACCAGACCCACCGCCATCAGCAGTCCCAACCCAATCGCCTTCATTCTCGTTCATCCTTTCCTACGACGAGCCGCGGGGTCATCCATCAGCCGAACGACTGCCCCGCCGCAACTTCAGTGCGCCGCGTGCTCCTCGTGCTCCTCGTGATGCAGGTTGACCGCCTGCCCGATGAACACCGCGCTGAGGAACGTGAAAATGAACGCCTGGAGAAACGCGACGAACAACTCCAGCAGCGTGATCGCCACGCTGCCCAATACCACCGGAATGGCCACCAGCCCGCCCAGGGCGGCGCTGACCGCCCCCGCGCTGGCGATGAAGCCCACCAGCACCGCGAGCAGAATATGGCCCGCCATCATGTTCGCGAACAAACGGACGGCCAGGGCGAAGGTCTTGGCGAACAGCCCGACCACCTCGAGGGCCGCGATGACCACGCTGATCGGGAACGGCCCCATGAAAAAATGCTTGAGGTAGGCCATCCCGTGGAGTCGGAGGCCGTTGACCACGATCATCCCCAGCGTGCACACCGCCAGGGTTCCCGTCGTGTAGATGTTGCCGGTCGCGGTGCCGTAGATGGCGTGGTCCAGCCCGAGCACCCGGGTTGCCAGCGGCTTGGTGATGGGCTCGAGCGGGAGCAGCCCCAGGAGGTTCACGGTGAGGATGAAGAAGAACGCCGTCCAGATGTACGGGATGAACCGGTCGGTGTACTCGCCCATGTTGGGCCGGGCCACGAAATCGCGGAGGAACGTGCAGATATTCTCGATGACGTTGTGGCCCCCGCGGGGCGTCATGCGCTCGACGTCTCCCCCCTCCTGGGGCCCGCGGGCGAACCGCGGTACCAGCAGGATGAGCAGCACGGCCGCCACCAGCATCATGAACACGTGGTTCGACATGAGCGTGAAGCGGGTCAGGCCGCCCTCGCCGCCCACGGAGACCCACACGTGGTCAATCACGTGGGTCAGCGGATTGCCTTCTGCCAGGCAGGTCACGAGCATGGCTTGGTCTCTGAACACCTCATCCACCGCACCAAGGCGGCGGTCTCGGCCAGGATCAGCACGACATAGCCGATGCCGATCCAGACGAGGAACGCCTGCCGATCGACCCATCCGGCCGCGGCCGCGCCGCCCGCGGCCGCCAACGTCAGCACGAACCGCTGAGCCGCGGCCCGAAGGGCCAGCTTCAGCCGCTCCGTCGGCCCCGCCGACAGCATCCGCCGCAGGGCCGGCAGCACCGTCGCGTACACGACGCCGAGCAGCACCGCTTGGGCCAGGAGCATCGCTTCAATGGCCGGCGGTCCGCCCCGCGCCTGGGTTGGCCACCAGCCGATGATCACCAGCAGCAGGCTCGCCACCAGCGGCACCGACACCATCGGGATCCAACCCCGCCTGCCGACTGGTGCCAACCTGGTCACTTGTGATCCGCTCCCGGAGGTGGCGGTCGCTGCTCCCCGTCGGTCTGCCGCGGCCGGGGGCTGCCTTTCGGCGGGGTGTCGACCCCCACCGATTCGCGGACGGCCTTGCGTATCAAGTTGTACAACCCGCCGATGATTCCGATACTCGCACCGACGATCAGGCCCCAGCGTCCCGTGCCGAACTCACGGTCCACCCACCAGCCCAGGATACACCCCCCCACCACCGCGCCGGCCAGTTCCGTGCCCATGCCGGCCAGACGCCACGGGCTGCCGGGTTCGGGAATGACGGGCTTGCCGTCCTCCATCGGGACCTCCTGCCGCCGCCGGTCCGTCCTTACCGACCTGACCGGCAGGGATGCCCGGCCTCGCCGGGGCAAGGTCAAGGTCCACCGTGCCGCGAAGTCTAGTAAGCACAAGCCCTTCTCGTCAAGCGCCATTGGGGGGCGGGCACCCCTGCCCGCCTTCTTCGTTTGGAGGGCACGCATCCCCGCCCGCCTTCTTCCCTGGGCCGCCCAAACACACTCGTCGGCTGGGGCGGTGTGCGGCAAGGTGAGGTGTCCGCAGATAGCCTCCACGGTCCTGGGTCGGATCCCCTTGACGCTGGACGGCCTCTCAGCGGACGTGAAGACCGGGCGGCCGGGCGCGGCCCGGCGCTCCTCGCGGTAGGGCATGATTCACTCGTCCGTCACCTCGCTGACCAGCCAGCAGGAGGATTATGATAGTGGGCGGGCCATCGTATGGTGTGCGTGTGGATCAACCAGCGGATGAACGCGGTCAGAAGACACTGGGGTCGAAGACACTGGGGTCAGAGGAAGACACTGGGGTCAGAGCGCACTTAGGGGCAGACATTGGGGTCAGAGCGCATTTAGTCAGTAGGCTTGCATGAAAGCTGGAACTGGGGTAGGGTGACGATCATGGCCCGGCCGCTTCGGATCGAATTTGAGGGGGCGTTGTACCACGTGATGTCGCGTGGGAACGACCGGCGGGCGGTGGTGCGGGACGATGCCGACCGCGGCCGACGGCTGGAGTGGCTGGCCCGCACCGTCGAGACCTACGGTTGGCGGCTGCACGCGTTCTGCCTGATGGACAACCACGAGCATCTGTTCGTCGAGACGCCCGAGGCCAATCTCTCGGCGGGCATGCAGCACCTCAACGGCAGCTACACGAGCTACTTCAACCGCCGGCACCGGCGGGTCGGTCACCTGTTTCAGGGCCGGTTCAAGGCGCAGATCGTTGACAACGAGGGCTACTACTGGGAGATCAGCCGGTACATCCATCTGAACCCGGTGCGGGCTCGGCGGGTCGAGCGGCCGGAGGAGTGGCGGTGGAGCAGCTACGCCGGCTACGACCGGGCGTCACGCCAACTGCCGTGGGTGGAATACCACCGTGTGCTGCGGGAGTTCGGCCGGCAGGAGGAGCAGGCCCGGCGGGCGTATCGGCGTTTCGTGCTGGCCGGGGTCGACGATGCGCCGGCGTGTCCGTGGGCCGGGGCGGTTCAGGGGCTGATCGTCGGGCGCGAGGCGTTCATCGAGAAGGTGCGACGGCTGGTGGGCAGGCAGTCCAAGGATCGCGACCTCCCGGCGGCCAAGCGTCTGCGGCGGCGGCCGGGGCTCAGCCGGGTGGTGCAAGCGGTGGCGGAGGCGTTCGGGGCCGACCGCTCGACATGGTCGGCCGGCCGGCGGAGCGACGATGTCGCCCGGGCGGCCGCGGCGTGGCTGGCGCGTCGACGGTTCGGGTACCGGGCTCGGGAGGTGGCCGATGCGCTGGGGTACACGTCACACGGCGGGGTGGTGGCCGCGATCCAACGCGTGGAGGCGGCCTGGCCCCGGCTGGAGAGAACCCTGAAGGCGGTCGAGAGGGGAATCACTGTTGACTAAGTGCGCTCTGACCCCAATCTGCTCCTTGACTAAGTGCGCTCTGACCCCAAGCTCTGCTGCGAACGTCAAGCCCCACTGCGGCTGCACCGTCGCCGGCGAGTACCCGCGAAGCCTGGCCCCGGGGGCCTCGGCAGAGAGACCCCTGGCGCTGAACACGAACAACATGAACGGCGAGTACACTCGGCGGCGGGGACGGACTGTGGGA
>JACQVT010000591.1 GCA_016209665.1 Planctomycetota bacterium
ATGTTGATGAAGGACCGCCGGGATTCGTTGATGAAGGACACGAAAACGGGACACAGGCGAGCTGATCGCTGACAACTCTTCCGTTTACTCCGCGCAATCCGGATCGGCCGGGTGGTTCGCGCCGCTGTAGCAGCGTTGGAAGACGGCGAAATCGTCGCTGTCGGCGTCCATGTCGCCGTCCCAATCCCCCGCCGTTCCTCCCGGAGAATTAGAGTCCTCGGCAACTCGGGTCCGCCAGGATAGCGGGGCCACCGGCGCATCGCTGGAAGATACCGAAGTCGTCCATGTCGACGTCGCCGTCGTTGTCGTAGTCGAAATCCCCGTGAATGCCCACCTCGGTCGAGATCGTGTACTCGGTCTGATTGTGTAACGCGCCGTTACAGTTAACGGTGGCCTTATCGGTCACAACCAGCCGCAGCGTGTATGCACAGGGACGCAGCGCGGTGGTGTCCCAGTTCGCCAGCAAGTCGTTGATCATCGGCACGTTGCCGGTTGCGATGGAGACCCAGCCATGAGCGTCACCGCCGGTATAGGACAGTACCCAGCCGGCGAGATTCGTGTCGGACGCGGTTCCGTGGACCTGAACGATGCCGGTCACGGAGCTGCAGGAAATCGGCGCGGTGATCACAGCCACCGGCGCCGTGTTGTCGACGGTGACGATACGCAGGTCCTCCAGGGCCCCGCAGTCGGTGGCGCCGACGACCCGCAAATCGTAAGAGCCGTCAGGCAGCCCCAGGCCGATCGTGTCCCACGCGGCAAGCTGGCTGTTGATCACGCCCCCGCTGTAGCTCGGGTGGAGCGGGTCCACGGGAATGAACTGTCCGCTGCCCGCAGGGGCGTATTCCACCCGATAGCCGACCGGGCAGACGCCATCGTTGGCGGTGCCGTTGATGCAGACGTTGCCGCCGACAATCTGGT
Source organism: Planctomycetota bacterium (assembly GCA_016209665.1). Lineage (GTDB taxonomy): Bacteria > Planctomycetota > Phycisphaerae > UBA1845 > PWPN01 > JACQVT01. The sequence continues at coordinate 919 of JACQVT010000591.1, forward strand.
TTGCGGCCGGGAAACTGATCTGAACCGTGCTCGGGGCCCGGTCGACGCGAACCAGCCGGACTGCCGTGTTGGCCTGATGGCAGTAGTCGGCGACCGTCAGCCGCAGGAGGAAGTAGCCTTCGCTGAGGCCGCTCGTGTCCCACTCCGCGAGAAGGCCGTTGTTCACCGGCGTCAATCCATATGCGATCTGGGTCCAGTTGGGATTGTTGGCCGGGCGGTAGTCGATAGCGAAACTCTCGAGATTATCGTCGGCATCATAAGCAGAGCCGAGGATGGACACGGACTGGCACACGCAACCGAAATCAGCGGGACTGGTTATCTCGGCGACGGGCGGCGAGACGTCGTCCAGGCAGGGGTTCTCAAGAATCAGGGTTGCGCCGAGGCATAACTCACAACCGGTCGCGTTGTCATTGTAGGCGCCGACCTCGATGAAGTACTGCTGCCCGGCGGTGACCTGGAAAGACACTGTGGACGCCCGGCTTGGGCCGCAAGCGTTGCTGCAGGCGGGGTCGGAGCTGTCGTCGTTACAGGCCTCCTCAACCATCATTCCTCCGCATTGGCCCCGGAGAACGCGCACGACTGTGTCAAAGCGGGTGTTCGGGTGGCAGGTGGTGAACGTGGCTCGTCCACTGGTGCTCGCAGTGAAGGTGAACCAGAGGTTGTGGCCGACGTGCGAGCAGGACCAGTCCTCTGGAAAGGAGGGCGCATCGCGATTGTCGATCAGGACTTCGTAAGTGCCCAGCTCGCCCGGCAACTGCCGGGCCACCTGACAGATGAAGTTGGTGGGCGGTTCGCCGCATGGTTCCCCGATCGTAACGATGAGGCCGAGGCAGACCGGGCAGTTCTGGGGGTTGTTGTTGTACGCCCCCACCAGGATCACATAGCGTTGCCCCGCGGTGGCGTCAAACGTGACCCTGCTGGCCCGGCCGGTGCAATTCGCGGGGCAGTCGTCACCGAGTGTGTCGTCGTTGCAGGCCACCTCCTGCGACAATTCGCAGAGTTCGCCCGGGATGTAGACGCCCAGGACCGTGTCGTAAGCCGTGGCGGGATGGCAGGTGCTCACGGTGATCGGCCCGTTGACTTCAGGTGTAACCTCAAAGTAAACGATGTGTCCCACCGCAACGCCGCAGATCGTACCGGTGCCGCCGGCGGACTGGGCGTCCATCATGACAACGTGCTGCCCGGGCCCGCCGGCGATGACGCGCGGGGAAATGCAGCTCGCCGCAGCCGGCTCGCTGAAGTTGCATGACCCGCCGTAAGCTGCAGGCGGGGCCGCGATGGCCATGACGATGACAGACGCGAGAACAGCCGGTTGGATTCGCCACATGGAGACATCCCCTTTTGTCAACGCCGATCACAGAGGTCGAGCCTAAGCTGCCTCTGATGAACCGACATTCCTCAGATGACCTTGCCCGGCTACGCCGTCGGGCCGTGTTCAAGGATTCCTCTCTCGTTCCTTGCACAAATTCGAATCGCAGAAGGAATGCGTCGAGGGGAAGGGGAAAACGCGATCCTTTCCCACTCCGATATGCTTCTCCGCGTACCAGCCTACCCCCCCCCGTCTCCAACGCAAGATAAAAATACCGAAGGTGAGACAGGAAAGCCGTGATGGAGCACCTCTACGGGATTTCCCCGTTCGCCTCCCTGCGCCCTGCGAGGTGATCCTCCCGCAGTCGGTCGTGGAGCGCCTGGGATTGACCCTCTCGGACCAGGTCGCCGTGCGCTATGCCGACGGCCGGCGGGGCGAGCGTCCGATGGCCACCGGCGTGGAACTCGCGTATGCCGGCCGCCGCAGCGTCTTCAACGCCGTCGTCGAGCCGGACCGCGACTCGGCCCTGATCGGGGCCATTGTCCTGGAGGACCTCGGCTTCGTGGTGGACGGCACGGGCCAGAAACTCGTCCCGCGCGATCCCGAGCGGATCGTCTCGGAGATCGAATCGTCTGGTTGCTGACCGCCGAAAGTCGCCACTGCGACTCGACTAGGCGCGTCAATAATCGAATCTGTCTGTCCCGTTATCCGCGTCCATGAGATCACCTGTTGTCGGGAGAAGAATCGCCTGCGACTCCCGCGTTTTCCGTGGCTCCCGCCGGCCTCGTTCTGCGTGGCGCGGGCCGATTGTGCCCCCAATCGATACGTCTTTGAGTACCCGTTGTCGAACCAGATCGGCCGACTCTGTAGCTTCCGCTCGCCCACAATGGACCTTTCCTGAGCTGGGCCAGCCAACCGCGCCATTCAATTGAAAGGTCGCTTTTCTCCCCGGACGATTGGCATATCCGGTGGGGCCGTGATTCCGATACGGCTATGCTCGCCGGCACGTCGGACGGCCTTGACCACGATCTGATCGCCAATTTCGACACACTGGTCCGTGCTGAGGGTGAGTTTCAGCAAGGGAATGTCCGCCTTCAGGGAGCGGATCGCCAACTGCACCCGGCTTTCGGAGACCCCGAGGAGCCGAATCTCAAGGAGGTCGCCAATTATGATGGCTTCACCGGCACGGCGAGTAAGAACAAGCATCGACTTCATATACCCTGCCCAGGTCCCCTCAGGCAAGTTCCACCTCGCTGATATTGACGGCAGGCGTCAGCAGGCGGGCAAGGATGCCTACCCCCCAAAGACGGGACGCGGGGACGCGGGGACACGGAGACGCGGAGAAACAGTGAGACTGGGCGGAAGAAGGCGGGCAAGGATGCCCGCCCCCCAAAGAGGGGGATGCCTGTCCCCCAACAGTGTTACGGGTGGCGGAGGCCGGTGCGGGTGATGACGCGATCGACGATGCTGTCGATGGTGCGGCCGTCGGTCTCGACGA
>JACQVT010000062.1 GCA_016209665.1 Planctomycetota bacterium
GCGTCCTGCTGACTGGGATTGCCGATTCCAAGGCAGTTGTCACAGACGTCGGGCACCCCGTCCGAATCGCCGTCCAAGCCGGGCTCGTCGTCATCCCGAAGGCCGTTGGCGTTGCAGTCCGGGTATTCGTAGGCGCCCAGATCGACCAAGCCGGTCCCCGCGGAAATCCGTGGCCTGCCGGAATAATCGAGACCACCTGCGGCCGCCGAGTTATCCCCCACGTCGATGCACGACGATCCGGTGTCCACTCGCAGGTCGTCCTCGGCCGTGCCGGCCGTCATATCCGCTCCCAACGGGGCCACGAAAAGAGGATCGGCATCCAGATTGCCGCCCAGCCACTGCATCGTACCGCCGACGTTGCTGACGCCGCCCTGACCCAGCCGGATATCGCAATGGGAAATGATCACGGTGGCGGACGTCCAGATGCGAATCTCCGTCGCGTCCTCGGCCTGATCGCCGTATAGGATGCAGTTGGTCAGATGCGTGACACTGTCCACGCCCGCACTCAGCGCTCCGCCTCCCCCGGACGAGCTGTACGGCTGAAGAACGCGATTCTGAGAAAACGTGCAGTGGGTCAACGCAACACGGGCCCAACCGCTCAGGAACATCGCCCCGCCGGAATAGCTTGAGTACGGCGCGCCGCGGGCCTGGTTTCCGGTGAACACGCAGTTCGTGAAAAGGGCGCTCTCCTGGCCTTCGGGCGGACCGGCGTCCACGGCTCCGCCCGCCGTGGCCGAGTTGCCCGCGAACAGACAGCGGCTTACCTCCGGCGCTCCGCGGAGGAAACTGAAACCGGCACCGATGCTGTACGTTCGATTGCAGTAGTTACCGATGAACCGACATTCGATGATCCTTGGATACGCTCCTCGACCGATGTACAGACCCGCACCCCTCCACTCGGCCCGATTCGCCAGAAAAGTACACGACCGAATCGTCAGCCGACAATCCTTCAGCCACATCCCCCCGCCCCGGGCCCCGTCGGAGTTGCCAAGATTCGCATTCCCTCCGGTGATGGTGAACCCGTCGAGGGTGGTCAGTGCGTTCAAGGATTCACCGATCAGGACGTGGTACGCGTTGTCGGCGGTCGACCCGGGCGTGCCCAGATCTCCGGACAGGATCGTCTCGTTTACGACCAAGTCCCGGTCGGCCAGATCAAACGTGGTCGGGTCTTCGTCGCCGAATAAACCCCCGCGAAGGACGCCCCCGTTCACCAGGCTGAAGCTGCACGACCGCGGGTCATCAGGGTCGGACCGCAACGACGGCTTGTAGGTGCCGGCGGCGACCCAGACCTCGTCCGCGTTGCCGGACGCCATCGCTGTCAAGGCGTCGTCGAGATTGGAGTATGCTTCGGCCCAACTGGACCCATCCCCCCCGGCAGCGTCGTCGTCCACGAAAACGATGGCTCCCGCCGCAGCCTGACTCGTGGCCGCCAGGGTCCAAGCTATCAGCAGTCGGCCGACCATGTCTCGCGCTCCCCGGGAGACTCGCCCGCCGGATTGGCTCTCACTCCGACATTTTTCGATAGGACCTTGCCCCGCCTGCTCCTGCCGGCTCTGTCAGCTTATTATGCAGTGTCCCATGCCCGTGCGCCAAACCCTTTTTCGGGCTTTTTCCGTGTTGAGGTGGGAGCGTTCGTCGAGTGACGACCTCCTCCAATCGAATTCCGCCCGGCCATCATGTCGCCGTTGATCGCCGGCGGAGGTGGTCCAGGGCGACGGCCAGCACGATCACCGCGCCGATCACCATCTCCTGAATCCACGTCGGCACGCCCACCTGTGTGCAACCGGTGCGGAGGAACGCCATGATGAGGGCTCCGATGAGCGAGCCGAAGACGGAGCCTTCACCGCCGGCGAGACTGCCGCCGCCGATGACCACGGCCGCGATGACGTCGAGTTCCGCCCCCACCGCCGTCGTCGGGTCGCCCACGGTCAACCGGCAGAACTGCATCACACCCGCCAGGCCCGTCGTCAGCCCCGCGATGGCATAGAGGTAGAGCTTGACGCGCTCGACCCGAATGCCGCACAACCTCGCCGTCGCCTCGTTCGACCCGATCGCGAAGATGTATCGCCCCAGCGCTGTGTACCGCAGCAGCGCCCACACCAGCACCGCCAGCACGATCATCGTCCACACACCGGGCGAGACCAGCAGCCAGCTCGGCTCGGGGTTCCGCACCAGCACCGAATCGCCGAGCCAACCGGCCGGGGCGTCGATCTTCTGCTCGCTGGCGATCCCCTTGGCCAGGCCGCGGGCGATCCCCCACATACCCAGCGTGGCGATGAACGGCACCACCCGCAGCCGCGTGATCATCGTCGCGTTGACGAGGCCGCACGCCGCCCCGACCGCGATGCCCGCCATCGCCGCCGGCACCGGCGCCCAGCCCCGCCGCAGGCACCACGCCGTCACCACGCTGGCCAGGGCGATCACCGATCCGACGGACAGGTCGATCCCGCCGCTGATGATGATCATGGTCATGCCCATCGCCGCGATGCCGACGGCCACGGTCTGGTTGGCCGTCGCCCGGAACGTGTCGACGGTGAGGAAGCGGTTCGGCTGCTCGCGGATGAACTGCCACGCCCCCGGCACCGGCTCGACCGGCAGCCCCAACTTGGCCTGCCGCGCCGCCCGTTCCACCGCACGGGTATGCGCCTCCAACCCCGTTTTCACCTGAAACGCGATCCCGAACCCCACCACGATCCCGACCAGCCCCAGCAGCGGTCCCACGAGATTCAGCACGCGGGCAGCGCGCCTCCTGTCTCCGCGTCGCCGTGTCCCCGCGTCCCCGCGTCCGTTCTTCCTCGTTCCGGTCCCCGAACCCCGCCTCACGGCCCACCTCCCACCGCCGCCGCCATGATATCTGGCTCGGTCCACTCCGCCGTGGGTCGCAGGCCCACCAGCCGTCCGCGGCTCATCACCCCGATCCGGTCGCACACGCCCATCAGTTCCGGCAGATAGGAACTGATGAACAGCACCGCCTTGCCCGCCGCCGCCAGCTCGCCCATCAGCCGGTAAATCTGGACCTTCGCCCCCACGTCGATGCCGCGGGTTGGCTCGTCCAGCAGCAGCACGTCCGCGTCCTGGTGCAGCAACCGGGCCACGGCCACCTTCTGCTGGTTGCCGCCCGAAAGATGCCACACCGCCTGCAGCGGCCCGGTCGTTCGTATCTCCAGCCGGTCGATCCACCGCCGGGCCGCCTGCCGCTGCCGCCGCAAGTTCAGCACGCCGCAGCGGCTCACCGTGCCCAGCCGCGACAACGTCACGTTGTCCGCGATGCTCATCGGCAGGGCGAGCCCCTCGGCCTTGCGGTCTTCACTGACCATCCCGACGCCCTGCGCCAGCCGCCGGGCGGGCATCGCACCGCCGTCGACCGTCGCGGCCGCACCCAGCGGCGCGACCGAGATCGTGCCCGCCGTCGCGGTCCGCAGCCCGAACACCGTCCGGACCAGTTCGCTCCGCCCCGCTCCGATCAGCCCGAACAGCCCCAGAATCTCCCCCCGTCGCAGCGAGAGGTCGATGTCCCTCGGCGTCCGCGCCCCGCACAGCCCGCGCAGCTTGAGCACCGGCTCGGCCGGCTGGTGCCGCACCCGCGGGAACATCTCGCTCAGGTTGCGGCCGACCATCATCTCGATGATCCGTTCGGTCGGTGTGTCCGCGACCGCCCCCGTGCCCACGACCTCACCGTCGCGCAGCACTGTGA
>JACQVT010000575.1 GCA_016209665.1 Planctomycetota bacterium
CCGCTGGGCCTGCTGCTGCCGGACTCCGTAGCGGGCACGGGGGGGCGGATGGATGTTCATGCCGTTGCCGCCGCCGCCCGCTCGGTGGTGGTCGCCTCGCCGGCAGAGCCTCGTCGGGCGCCCCGTCCGCCGGTCGAAAGCGGTGGGGCGGCACCGGCCGGGCTGCCGCGGCGGTTGATGCTGCACGTCGACGGCGTGGGCAGTTTCCTCCTGGTCCGCGAGCGGTGCGTGACCCTCGGCGCGGCCGGGGGCTCGCATCAGCCCGACGTGCCGCTCACGATGGACGGATCGATCGCGCCGGTCACGATCGAGCGGATTGACGATGACTATTTCCTGATCGGCTCGTCAGGCGTGACGGTGAACAACGTGGCGGTGACGCGCAGGCTGCTGCGCGACGGCGACCGCATCGCGCTGTCCGCCCGCTGCCACATTCGCTTCGCCGTGCCGAACGCGGCCAGCACGTCCGCGGTGCTGAGCATTGCCGGGGCGAGGATCCCCGGCACGGACGCGACACGGGTCGTGCTGCTCGATCGTTCGCTGGTGCTCGGGCCCGGCGCGGCGGCCCACGTGCGGGCCGACGATCTTGCCGAGCCGGCGGTAGTGCACGTGCGAGACGGACGGCTGTTCTGCAACGCCGCGCAGGAGGTGACGGTCAACGGGCATCCGATAGACCGCCAGGCAGGTCTGCCCCTCGGTGCGCAGTTGCGCCTGGGACCGCTGTCGATGGTCGTCAAGTCGGCGTGAGTGGTGCGGGACCGGCTGGACAGTGGTGTGGGACCGGCTTCGAGCCGGTCAATCAGACCGGCAAGATGCCGGTCACACAGATGACCGGCAAGATGCCGGTCCCACATGGACAGAACTGGGGACGACAACGCCAATGCAGGGTTACCACTACAAGACGGGTGATCGGCCGCTGGAGGGCTACACCATCCAGCGAGGAGTCGGCCGCGGAGCCTTCGGGGAGGTCTACTACTCTCTGAGCGACAGCGGCCGCGAGGTGGCTCTCAAGACGATCCTCGGCTACGAGCAGATCGAGCTTCGCGGCGTCAGCCAGTGCATGAACCTCAAGAGCCCGCACCTGGTCGCCATCTTTGACCTCCGCCGCAACGAGCAGGGCCAGAACTTCGTTATCATGGAGTACGTCGCCGGACCGAGTCTCCGCGAGCTGCTCGACGAGTCGCCCTCCGGCCTCGGTCCGCAGAAAACCGCGTTCTTCCTGCGCGAGATCGGCAAGGGCCTGACCTACCTCCACGACCGGGGCATCGTCCACCGCGACCTCAAGCCCGGAAACATCTTCTACGAGGATGGCTACGTCAAGATCGGCGACTACGGCCTGAGCAAGGCCATATCTCCCAGCCAGCACAGCGGCCAGACCATCACGGTGGGCACCGTCCACTACATGGCTCCGGAGATCGGTCAGGGCCGCTACGACCGCAGCATCGACATCTACGCGATGGGCGTGCTGGTGTTCGAGATGTTGACCGGCCACGTGCCGTTCTTCGGAGCCAGCCAGGGCGAAGTCCTGATGAAGCACCTCGTCGAGACGCCCGACGTGTCCGGCATCGAGGAGCCGTTCGCCACCGTGATCCGCAAGGCGATGGCCAAGGACCCGGCGGAACGCTACCAGACCGTGCAGGAGATGGTCGAGGCGGTTTTCGGGGCCGAGCACATCCAGGAGAGCGTGTCGGTGTTCCGGCCCGAGTCGCTGAGCATGGTGGCCGAGCGGGCGGGGCGCAAGGTGGTGACCGTCGGTGGTCCTGGTTCATCGGCCGAACTGCCCGGAACACTGGGTGGTGATCGCCCACGGGAGGCCGGCAGCAGCGACGTATGGCTCGAGTTCGGCCGGAAGATGGACCAGGCCGTCGAACGCCTGGGCACGGCCAAGGACCGGATGCTCAGCTCCCGCGAGAGAATCCGCGGTCGGTTTCACGACCGCATCTCCGAGATCCGCGAACGCCGCACCGCCTCATCGACGGCCGCACCGGCTTCCGACGCCGATCTGGCCGATCCGATGACCCAGCGCCAACGGATGACGCTCGCTACGGTTGTGGCCATCGTGGTCGC
>JACQVT010000595.1 GCA_016209665.1 Planctomycetota bacterium
GGTTGAGCACGTGATACGCCAGCCCGCCCATCGCTTGTCGTGGTCGCCTCGGCATGCCCCCAAACCTACACCCACCCTGCATCGATGTCAAACAAAGACTCCCGACCCCTTTTTTCCGTCGTGAAGTTCAGCCACGTGACGGGAGCAAAGTAGGCAAAAAGGTAGCCACGCTCACCACGGGGGTTGGATGAGCGTGGCTGGAGGTAGAACAACCCTGCCGTTGGGCGATGCACACCTCCCAGTCCGTGTCGACTCCCCCGGCCCATTACGCCGGCAAGGCCGGGGCAGGCGGCACCTTTCGGGCGCGGTGGGGTCTCCACCGGCGGCCCGCGGTGCGGGGTCGAGCGTGGACGGCCGACGCCCTCCTGCCGTCTCCTCCCCGGAGAATGAGACGGCCCGCCCGCCGGGCATCGTTCGCACGCGCGCGGTCGGTGCGCGCATTCCCCTCCAACGCCCTTGGCAGACCGGCACGCCACCACCCCAGAGACGACAAAAACGCCCCGCTGAACGGGCACGGATCCACCCCGCGCTCCATCCCGCCGCGCTACCCCGCCGTACCTCACGCACCGGTAATGCAGGCGCCCCTTTTATGCCCGCAGCCGCCCGAAAGGCAAGGACCATTCCGCGAAAAGATGCCCGGCAGGGACCTGATTTGACGCTTGTGGCGGTCTGGATTAGCGTTGGCGGGACCAATGCAGCGCGATCGGTTGAGCCCATGCCGCATGTGAAAGGACACCGTATGCAAACCGAACGTCTGGTGACGGCAGCCCTGGTTCTACCCGTGATGATCCTGCTCGCGGCGACTCCGGCCGCCCGAGCGGTCGATTCGCGCGTCGTCTACGCCGCGTTCGCCAAGCCGCCCGCCGAGTACGCCGTGGCCCCGCTGTGGGTCTGGAACGATATGCTCACCGAAGAGCAGGTCCGCGACACCCTGCGCGACATGGCCGCCCAGAAGGTCATGCAGGTGTTCGTCCACCCGCGGCCCGGCCTGATGACGCCCTACCTGAGCGATGAGTGGTTCAAGCTGTGGCGGGCCACCCTCGACGAGGGCCGAAAACTCGGGATGCGAGTCTGGATCTATGACGAGAACTCGTACCCGTCGGGATTCGCCGGGGGCTTCGTGCCCGATGAGATGCCCGAGTCGCGCGGCCGCGGCCTGTCCATCCGCGAGGTCGACCAGGTGCCCCAACCCGACGGCGACCTGATCGCGGTCTACCAACCCGACGGCGACGCCTTCAAGAATGTCACCCAGCAGGTCAAGACCGGCACCGACCTGCCCAAGGGCAAGTACCTCGTGGCCACCGTCGTGCACGCCAAGCCGACGCCGTGGAACGCCGGCAAGACCTACGTCGACCTGTTGTACCCCGGCGTGACGCAGAAGTTCCTCGACGTCACGTTGGAGCCTTACCGCCGGCACTTCGGCGACGAGTTCGGAAAGCGGATTCCCGGCTCGTTCACCGATGAACCAGAACTGCAGCCGGCCGGGGGACTGCCCTGGACACCCGATCTGCCCCAGGTGTTCGAGAAGCGCTGGGGCTACAGTCTCCTCGATCATCTGCCCTGCCTGGTCCGTGACACCGGCGAGTTCAAGAAGGTCCGCCACGACTACCTCCACGTGCTCAACGAGTTGTTCGCCGAGCGGTGGGGCAAGGTCTACCACGACTACTGCGAGAAGAACCACTTGCAGTTCACCGGCCATTACTGGGAACACGAGTGGCCCCGCTGCCTGGTGGTGCCCGACAACATGACGATGTATTCCTGGCACCAGTTGCCGGCCATCGACAACCTGATGAACCGCTACAGCGAGGACCTGCACGCCCAGTTCGGCAACACCCGCACGGTTCGCGAGCTGGCCAGTGTTGCCAACCAGATGGGCCGCCCCCGCACGCTCTGCGAGGCCTACGGCGCCGGCGGCTGGGACCTGCGATTCGAGGACATGAAGCGGATCGGCGACTGGCTGTACGTCCTCGGCGTCAACACCCTCGACCCGCACCTGTCGTACATCACCATCCGCGGCGCCCGCAAGCGCGACCATCCGCAGTCGTTCTCGTATCACACGCCGTGGTGGGAGGGCTACCACATCTCGGCCGAGTACTTCGCCCGGCTGTCGGCGGCCTTGTCCCAGGGCCGGCAGGTCAACGACGTCCTGCTGATCGAGCCCACGACCACCACCTGGATGTACAACTCCCAGGCCGGCGGACCGCAACTGAACCAGATCGGCACTACTTTCGAGGCCCTCATCCGCACCTGGGAGCAGAACCAGATCGAGTACGACATCGGCAGCGAATACCTGATCGCCGAGCACGGCTCGGTGGACGAGAAGGACAAGGCCCTCATCGTCGGCAAGTGCAACTACCACCTGGTTGTGCTGCCGCCGCTGACCGAGACCCTGGACAGCAAGACCGTCGATCTGCTGGAGCAGTTCCTCAAGGCCGAAGGCAGCGTGATCTGCTGCGGCGAGCCGCCGGCTCTGGTCGACGCCCGGCCATCCGACCGCGTGTCCGCCCTGGCCAAGCACCAAGGCTGGCTGCGGGTGACGGAGAAGGAGGCGATGCCGCTGGTGCGCGGCCGACAATGGGCCACGGGATTCGCCGTCCGGCCGACGCTCAACGCCGAGGGACAACTCTTCCACCACCGCCGCGTGCTCGAAGACGGGGACCTCATCTTCCTCGTCAACACGAAGTTCGACAAGCCGGCTCTGGGCACCATTGGCGGCACCCGGATCGGCGGCGTCGAAAAGTGGAACCTGGACACCGGGAAGATCGAGCCCTACCCCGCCCGCACGGCCGGCAAGAAAGTCGAGATCGACTTCGACTTGCCACCCTGCGGCAGCCTGCTGCTGTTCCTGGCCAACCAGAAGACCGACTTGACGCCCGAGGCGAAGGTCCGCGCGACCAGGCTGGCCGCCGACACGCCGCTCGATATCCGCCGCCTCGACCCCAACGTGCTCGTGCTCGATTACGCCGACGTGACCTGCGGCGGCGAAACCAAGAAGGCCGCTTACACGATCAAGGCCGCCCATTGGGTCTTCAGCAAGCACGGCCTGCCGCGCAATCCGTGGGACCGGGCGGTCCAGTTCAAGGACGAACTCATCCGCAAGACGTTCCCGGCCGACAGCGGCTTTGAGGCCACCTACCGTTTCACCATCGAGCAAAACGTACCGACGACGCTGCTGGCCGTCGTGGAGCGGCCCGACCTGTACACCATCACCTGCAACGGCAAGCCCGTCACCGCCGCCGCGGGTCAGTGGTGGCTCGACAAGGCCTTCGGCCGGATCGACATCGCGGCCGCCGCCAAGGTCGGCGAGAATACGTTGACCATCAAGGCCTCGCCGATGACCATGTTCCACGAGCTGGAGGCCGCCTATATCATCGGCGATTTCGCCCTGCGGCCCGCGGAAAGCGGCTTTGTCATCGTCCCCGAGCAACCACTCAAGCTCGGCCCCTGGAACGACCAGGGCTACCGGCTGTACGGCCACCGCTTCTCGTACAAGCAGAAGTTCACCGTCGCCGACAGGAAGGACCGCTATCAGGTCGAGCTGACCGATTGGGTCGGCAGCGTCGCCCAAGTCGTCGTCAACGGGAAGAGCGCCGGCTACGTCGGGTGGCGTCCCTGGTCGTGCGACGTGACCGACCAGATCGTCGCCGGCGCGAACGAGGTCGAGGTCATCGTCTTCGGCACGCTCCGCAACACCCTTGGCCCCAGCCACAAGCCGGACCTCGGCACGGCCTGGCCCGGCATGTGGGACGACGCTCCTGAGACCGGCCTGCCCCCGGGCAAGAACTACAGTAGCGTGGGCTACGGGCTGTTCGAGCCGTTCGTGCTCAAGAACGTTTCTCAGTAAAGGCCCATCTTGGCTTCCGTGCGGGACCGACTTCCGGCCGGTCCGAGTTCGGCGATTCTGAATGGGAGGCGAGGATAGAGGTAATGGGGAGCGACGAGCGGCACATTCTCGCCCTCGAAACCTCCGGCCAAACCGGCAGTGTCGCCATCGGCGCCGGGGCCGGCGTCGTTGCCGCCGAGCGCCTGGCCGTTGACCTCCGCCACGCCGCCGAGTTGATGCCCGCCGTGCAGCGGCTGCTGCAACAACAGGGCTGGCCTGCCGATTCCATCACCGACGTGTTCGTCTCGATCGGACCGGGCAGCTTCACCGGCCTGCGGATCGCCGTCAGCGTGGCCCGCACGCTCGCCTGGGCCATCGGCGCCCGCGTCGTGGCTGTCCCCACCATGCACGCCCTCGCCCGCAATGCCCTGGAGACTGGTTCTCATGGGCTGTGTGGGACCGGCATCCTGCCGGTTCTGGACCGGCAGGATGCCGGTCCCACAGTGCTGCCCGTCCATGTGGCCATGATCGTCGACGCCAAGCGCTCGCAGGTCTACAC
>JACQVT010000596.1 GCA_016209665.1 Planctomycetota bacterium
CTGGGCGCTGCCGGCCGGGGAACGCCGGACAGCGGTTGCGAGTCCCGCCGAAGCACGGCATCCGTCCGATCGCCGATCAGCCGGCCGGCGGTCAGCTTCTCATTGCGATCGGCCTCCCAGGATGGCAGGAACTGCAAGACACTCGGCGCCGGACGCGGCAGCGGCTTGAAACCGAGGCGCTCGCGGGCCACGTAGAGCGGCCGCCCTCGAACCTCCTGGTGAATCCGGGCGACGTACTCGCCGAGAATGCCGAGCCCGAGCAACTGCACGCCCGCGAGCAGCGCCAGGGCGGAACCCAGACGCGAGCCGGCCCACAGGCCCGCGGTCTGCATGACGAACGCCGCCGCGGCCAAGCCGCCGATCAGCACGCCGGCGCCGGTGATGGCCTTGAGCGGCGCTTCCGAGAAGCCGAAGATGCCGTCCAACCCCAGCCTCGCCAGGCGGGCCAGGGAATACTTCGATCGCCCGTCGCGCCGTTGATCGCGGTCGTACAGGACGTCGGCCTGCCGGAAGCCCACCCAGCTCCGGAGCCCACGGATGAACCGCGTCCGCTCCGGCATGGCGTTGAGCTGCTCGACCGCCTGCCGGTCCATCAGCGCATAGTCGCCCGTGTCGAGCGGGATGGGCACCTCGGCCAGCCGCCGCAGCACGCGGTAGAACACGAAGCAGGCCGCCTGCTTGAACGGGTTCTCCTGCCGTTTGCGGCGGCGGGCGTGGACGATCTGGTATCCCTCGTTCCACTTGTCGAGGAGTTCGGGGATCAGTTCGGGCGGGTCTTGCAGGTCGCCGTCGATGGAGATGACCGCTCGGCCGGCAGCCGCCTCCAGCCCGGCGCACAACGCCGCCTGGTGGCCGAAGTTCCGCGACAGAAACACCGCCTTGACCAACGAGTCCTGCCGACGCAGCTCGCGGATGATCTCGCCCGTGCGATCGGTGCTGCCGTCGTCGACGTAGATGATCTCGTAAGGGATGGCCAGCCGGCGCAGCGTCGCCGTCAACCGAAGATGCAGGCTCGGCAGGTTCAGCTCCTCATTGGACAGCGGTACGACAACCGAGCATTCGATGGACACAGGCGGGGTCCTTCCTTGGCTCATCTCATCGACGGCAACACTTCGGCCGCCAGGCGGTCGTTCCTTCGATCCGCTGTCCGATGCATCGGTCAGTGCCCGCGCCCGATACAGATAAAACCGTGCCCGGCAGCTTTATGGGACCCGCCTGCGTCGATGGAGCGATTGCTTGCCGATCTGCATCAGATTGCCGTCCGATCCGCCGATGTTATGGGACGACCGTGATGTCTGAGCACAGCGCAGCCGTCGGATGCGATGAGACCCGTACTGTCCGCATGACCTCGATCTCGACCACGTTCGATTCACCCGGCGTCCGTGCCACCGGAACGAGTGCGGTCCGCGTCCGTGCCGCGACGATCTGCCTGGCCGCCGCGTTCGTTGCCGTCTGGGCATTCTGCCTGAGCCGCAACATCTTCGACCCCATCGGGTGCGATCAGGCGATGTACCAGTACATGGCCGAACGGGTGATGGCCGGCGACCGGCTGTACGTGGACGTCTGGGACCAGAACGCCCCGGGTATCGTGGGCATTCACTGGCTGGCCACGCGACTGGTCGGCCGCACGCCGATGGCCCTGCGCGTGTTCGACGCCGCTTGGCAATGCCTGACCATGATCGTGCTGGCCGGCCTGGTCGTGCGTGACGGCCGGCGCTGGTCCGCCGCCTGGCTGGCCGCGGGACTGTACGCGCTGGCGTACTACTCGATGGGCTACGTGCATACCGCTCAGCGCGAGGGCTTCGCCGTTCTGCCGCTGCTCTTGTCCGTCCATCTGGTCGTCGGGGGCTCCGCGGCCGGCCGCGGAACCGGCCCGAGCTGGCTGCGGTGCTTCGTGGCGGGCGCGCTGGGATTGGTCGTCTTTTCGATCAAGCCGCCCTTGGGATTGTGTTTCGGCGGGTTGTGGCTGTACGAACTCGCTCGCGGTTGGCAACGGCGTCGCGAAGGCCTGGCCCCGATGGCCTGCGTGGCAGGCCTTACCGCGGGATTCCTCGCCGCCGCGGCCGGAGCGGTCGCGCTGCTGATGCACCTGGGCTCGTGGGATGCTTGCTGGAGGGTGCTGACGCGTCGTGACATGCCGGGCTACGTCATGGGTCCCACGCTGATCCGAGGGATTCTGCCCTCGCTGGCCGCCGGGGCGGTGTTGCTGGCGGTGGCGGCGTTCGGGGCCACCGCCCGAGGGTGCCCCGACGTGGCCCGTGCCCGAGAAACCATCCGTGTGAGCATCGCCGCGTTCGTGGCGTTCGGCGTCATGTTTTCCGCTCGACGGTGGCCGGAATGGGGACACGTTCTAAGCTGCTTCGCCGGCCTGTGGATCCCGGCCGCGGGTTCGGTCCTGTTGTGCGCCTGGCGAGGCCGCAGCGAGACTTGGCGTCTATGCCTCCTGATGCTGCTTACGACAACCGCCTCTGTCATCGTGCAGGGCCAGTTCTTCCTGTACCACGTGCCGCCGATGCTGGCGTTCACTGCGTACCTGTCGGCTGTTGAGCTTGACCATCGGCTGCGGAGATGGCCGGCCATGGACCAGCGTGGCACGGCTCTCCCCTTGTGTGGGACCGGCTTCCAGCCGGTCGGTTCGCACGGGTCGACCGTCTGGTCGTCCGTCTGCATTGGCTCAATTGCATTCCTCGTCTTCGGCCAGTGGTGGCCGACGATGACCTTTGTCACCGCCCGGCCATACGTGCTGGCCGGCACGACGCTGGCCGATCATTACACCTCAATCACCAAGCACAAGCTGAGCTGCCCCACCTACGCCACGACCATCAAGGTGGCCGAGCGTCTTCGCGAGCTGACGGCGGAGAATGAACCCATCGCCACCCTGTGTCACGAAGCCCGGATCTACTACTTCGCCCGGCGGCCGCCCGTCTGCAGGTTGGTCTCGATGCACGTCGCCTACCAGCACATGTTCGCCGATTACATGCAGGCGATTCGCGACCGCCGGCCCAAAGTGATCGTCGCCCGCATCCCCGAACCGCTGCGCGGATCGCGCGACCTCGCCGCCATCGAGACCGCCGTCTTCCGCGAGGCCGAGTCCTTCTTCGGCCCCCCCGCCGCGGTCCTCCGCGACCTGTACCGCGTGAGTGAAACCATCGACGACGTGTGTATTCTGCAGTTGGGTCAAAACATTATGCCGTGCCAGAACTCGATCTGATCATCCAGTGGATCGGGCAGCGCGCGTGCCGCGTGGTGGGTGCCTGGCGACGACTGAACAACCACCGCCGGGGCATTGCGGGCTCGGTTCTCGAAGCCCAGTTCCCACAGCAGGTGACGGACTGACCGGCGGCCGGGCGACGTGATCAGATAGTCGGCCCCGCAATCGGACGCCCATCGCAGGGCGGCACAGAGCAGAACTTGCACCACATCCGGCCAACGCGGGTGTACGAGGATATCCTCGACGTAGACGATGTGGCGGTCGGGCCGCCGCTCGCCGAACACGATCGCCACCCCCACCAGGCCATCCTCCGAGCCGCGCACGGTCAGCACGCGCAGGGCCTCCCGTTCGGGATGCCGGCCGTAACGCCAGTCAAGGTACGTCGGCGATCGATCGCCGGCCAGGACGACATCCGGCCGTCCCGGCGTTCCCGCCGCGGTACGGCTCAAAGCCGCCACCTGTTGCCACAGCAGCCCGCGGTCATCCCTCGAGTCCGGACCCACAGCGTCCAGCCAGCAGCGCCCAGGAATGGGGATGGCCGGAACCCGACGGACCGCCTCTACCAGTCGCGAGCCCACCGGGCTGTCGAGCACGCGGCGGATGACCCGGCTGCGCCCTCCCCAGCATGAGCGGACCTGCTGAGCGAGGGTCGCAGGCGCCCGCCAGAACTCACGCGTCCAACCGACCGGCCGACAGCCGAATCGTCCGAACACCGCGGCCGTCTTTTCGTTGGCGGTGGTGGCCATCACCAAGCAATCGGAGCAGGTCGCGAACAGCGTCTGGGCCAGTTCGAGGGCGACGAAGCTGCCGCCCCGGGCCGCGGCATCGGCCGAGACGGCGTAGTCCGTCCCGATGACGCCCGTCACCCGCGTGTCGCCGATGAGCAGCGGCAGATAGACCGCCCCCAGATGTCCGACGATGTTGTCCCCGTCGACGATCACCCAACCCGCCGGCCGCCCCTGGCGGAACGGGTTGTCCCAACATTGCCAGCGCCATCGCGCCAGCCACCGGTCCCGGTCGGCCAGCACGTCGAGCAGACATGCCGTCAGCAGGCCGTGCAGGGCGGGGCCGTCCGCGGGCTCGACCGGTCGAATGACCGGCTGTGGCTTCCCTTCCGCCGCACAGGTCGCGCCACCGGGTTGTTGAAGCTGGACGGCCATACGACTACCGCACGAAGCGCTGCCACAGGCCGAAGATCGTTCGCCCGACCATCGGAGCGACGATCAGCCGCGGCAGCCGCAGCAGGTTCACCTCGTCACACCGCACCGAATCCTGTTCGAGCGTCAGGGCGCAGCGATAGCCCGCCTCGGTCAGCACGGCCTCGGTCTGGGGCGAGAGGCTGGCGGCCCGGCCATAGGGGTACGAGAAGTGCGGGCTGTCCTCGCCCAATCGACTCACCAGCACTGCGCGGGCCCCGAACACCTCGCGCCGGATCGCATCCAGTGACTGCTGTCCGAGGGCCGTGTGCGTCATCGAATGGCTGCCCACGTCGACGCCCGCGGCCTTGAGTTGGCGGGCCTGCATCCAGGTCATCGGCGCGAACGAACGAAACCGGCCTCGCAGGTCCTCGATCAAACCGGCCGGGTATGCGGCATACAGCGCTGCCAGCCACTCGCGCCGCACGTCATCCGGCACATAACGGCACCACTGGTGGATTGTCCGCACGGCCTCGTGCCGGCTGGTGGCCGTGGTCAGATCGAGCGTGAGCACGCCTTCCCCGTGGGGCAGGCTCAGTTCCCGTCGGTCGCCGTGGTGCACCAGCAATCGCACCTCGTCGATCCACTGATACGCGCCCGTTTCGATGAACTGGGCGGGCAGGAACTCCGACCATGGCATGTGCAGTCGAGCGAGTTCCTCCGCCGCGACCTCGACGTTGTTGGCGTAGCCGTCGTCGAACGTGATGACCGCGCTGCGGGCCGGCGGGCTGCGCCCCTCGCGGATGCAAGCCACCAGTTCGCCCAGGCCGATCACCCGGAACGACCGTTGCAGTACGTGCAGCAGTTGGCGGAACCCCCCCACCGGCAGGTGCTCGCATTCCGCGTCGTCGTCCGGCCGATGGCCCACCACGCCGTGGAAGCACAGGACCACCGCCCGCTGCCGCAGGTCCGGCAGGCTGTCGTGGGCCCGGGCCCACCGCATGAGCTGGCCGACGCGGTCCCGCACCCGCTGGCTCCGCTCCGGCGGCAACGTCGCCGCCCGGGCCTCCGTCCGCCACGAGAGGATCGAGAACAGTTCGCGTTTCAGCCGCGTTGCCTGAGCCATGTAATCCACCGCAGCGTCCGATAACCCGCCGGCCAATGTACGGATTCACCGGTGCTATCGGCACGAGCGCCGGAGGGATGAAGGAAGAAGATGAAGGGTCAGAGAGGAGGGATGAATGGGATGAGCGGGATGAGGAAGGATGACGAGAGATGGAGGGGAAAGCAGAGGGATTGAGAGGGATGGTGGGTGCAGGCGTTGCTGGAGGCCACATGCCGCGGGCCTGCGCTCACATTGCCGCCAGGCGCACGCGGGCGCCCTCCAGGCGATGGCTGACCTCACGGGCCACGCCGCTCATCAGCCGGTAGCCCAGGACCGGGTCGGACTCCATGAGGGCCCGCAGCCGGGGAGCGTCGATGGCCACCAGCCGCACGTTGGTCCGGGCCACGCCCATCGAATGCGTGGTGTGCGGCTCGAGGACGGACGACCAGACCATCAAGTCGCCCGCGACGAGCGTATCCACCGTCTGGTGGGAACCGTCGCCCAGTTCGTACTGCACGTCCACCTCGCCCTCGATGAGGATGTGCAGATGTGTGGCCTCCTCGCCCTCGCGGAACAACACGTCGCCCTTGCGGGCGGTTTTCTCCTCGCTGATCGCGGCCACCTGCCGGAGGCTGGGCTCGCTGACCGTGGTGAAGTAGATGTAACGACGCAAGGCTTCCGGCGAGATCATGGCCAACTCCTCACGGTTGCAGCGCCGCGAGTACGACCTCCACGGCACGGGGGATCGCCGCCGCCACCGGAGGCGTACATTCCTCGCTGAAGGTCAGTATATCGCCAGCCTCGACGGCGACAAGCAGAATGTTCTCCGCCGCCGGCAGGTGTACGCCGA
>JACQVT010000581.1 GCA_016209665.1 Planctomycetota bacterium
CCGGTAAGCAGCCAGGAACCTTCAAGCACGGCCTCGGGCGGCGGCGGACCGATAGTGGCATCGGGACAGCCGCCCAGCGAGACACCCGCGAGCGCCGCCAGAGCGAACACCCGCTTGGTTCTCATGGTCGTCTCCTTCACAGGGGCCGTCGGCGTCGTGACGCATCGGGTCGTCGGGTGATGGTTTCACCTCGCGAGACGCGGCCCATCGCCTCGGCAACCCGGCGTATAGCATACCCGGCCCGCCTCCGGCCAGCCAACCCGATTGCAACGGCCGTTGTCCGTCGGGCAAGCCACCGCGCCCTGATGGATGACTGCCGCCCCCCGGGTCCTCTCCACGCCCCGTTCGGGTATAATCATTGGTATGATCACGGCAAACCTTGAGGAGTACGCGGTGGAGTTGGCCCGGCGTGCGCGGGAGGCGGGACGGCGGCTGGCGGTCACGTCCGGCCAGCAGCGGAACGACGCCCTGGCGGCCATGGCGGCCGGACTGCGCGAGCAGGCGGAACGGCTGATCGCCGAGAACGCCCGCGACCTGGCCAAAGCCGAGGAGAACGGCCTGACGAAGGCGATGGTGGACCGGCTGCGGCTCGATCAGGCCGGCGCCGAAAAAATGGCCCGGTCGGTCCAGGAAGTCGCCCAACAGACCGACCCCGTGGGCCAGGTGATCGACGGCTGGGTACGCCCCAACGGACTGCGGGTCGAAAAACGCCGCGTGCCGATCGGCGTGGTGGCCATCATCTACGAGGCCCGGCCAAACGTCACCTCCGACGCCGCCGCCCTGTGCATCAAGAGCGGCAACGCCTGCATCCTGCGCGGGGGCAAGGAGTCGTTCCACTCCAACCTCGCGATCGGGCAGGTCATCGCCGAGGCGGTCAAGAAAGTCGGCCTGCCGGGCGAGGCGGTCCAGATCGTCAACACCACCGACCGGGCCGTGGTACCGGCGTTGCTCCGGCAGGAGGAGTACATCGACCTGGTGATCCCGCGGGGCGGCGAGTCGCTGATCCGGGCAGTGGTCCAGGACTCCCGGATACCGGTGATCAAGCATTACACGGGCAACTGTCACGTATACGTGGACGCGGGGTGTCCGGCGGAGCTGGCCGAATCGGTGGTGATGAACGCCAAGACCCAGCGGCCGGGCGTGTGCAACGCGGCCGAGTCGCTGCTGTTCCACCAGGACGTGGCGGCGGGCCTGCTGCCGGCCGTGTGCCGCAAGCTGCAAGCGGCGGGCGTGGAGATCCGCGGCTGCGAGCGGACGCGGCAACTGCTGCCGGAGGTCAAGGCCGCCGGCGAGCAGGACTGGTACACCGAGTACCTCGACCTCGTCATCTCGGTCAAGGTGGTCGACTCGCTCGCCGACGCGATCGAGCACATCAACCGGTACAGCTCGCATCACACGGACGCGATCCTGACGCACGACACGCGGGCGGCGGATGAGTTCGTCGCCGGCGTGGACTCGGGCAACGTGATGGTGAACTGCTCGACGCGCTTCAGCGACGGGGGCGAGTACGGCCTGGGGGCCGAGATCGGCATCAGCACCGACAAGCTGCATGCCCGCGGCCCGATGGGCGCCGCCGACCTGACCACGTACAAGTGGGTGGTGACGGGTTACGGACAGTTGCGGAAGTGACGCCGTCAAGACCGCGGCGAAGCGCCGCGTGAGAAGTGAGAAGTACGAGGTGAGGCGTTGAAGACATCGCAGCAGGACGCGAGGCTCCGGCCTGGTCCGCCGGGGCGACACCTGGTTATTGCAGCCACTTGGCGGCCTCGTCGCGGGCGTGGATCAGGCGGCCCAACTCGGCCCAGCCGGGGTCGACGGCGTTGATTCGCTGCAAGACGTCGCACAGCAGGCGGGAATCGACGTGCTGCTGCCAGAACGACTCCAGTTCCGCGAGTTCAGCCTCCGTCGGCGCCGGCTGCGAGGCCGCCAGCCCTTGATCCGCGACGGGACTCTGTCGCTCTCGGACGCTTCGCGTCCGTCGCGTGTCAAGGGCCAGCCAGGACATCGGCCGACCGACCGTCTGGCTGAGCGCGTCGGCGGTGCGGCACAACTCCTTGATAGCCCAGTGCCGCATATACGGCAACGGCGTCTGCCGCGCCATTTCGATGACAAGCGGTCCTCCCTCCGGCCGGCCCAATTCGATCAGCCCCAGCGCCGAGCCCATCGCCCGCCAGGGCTCCGGCGATCGGACGCCCTCGTTCAGCCAGTCCAGCAGCCGCGCGTCGCGGCCCGACAGCCGGGCCGCCCATAGGATCAGCTCCCCGCGCACGTAATCGTCCGGCGGCTCGTCGGCCCGGCGGCGAAGCACGGCCACGCCCGCCGGGTCGCGGGTCCGCAGCAGGGCCAAACCCGCGTCCTCGACCAGACGACGGTCCTGCTCCTTTTCCAGCATGGCGATCAAGGGGGGCAGCGCCCGCCGCTCCCGCTCCTGGATCACCTGTTGCACCGCCCGGGCCCGCACCTTCGCGTCCGGCGACAACAGATCGCGCTTGCACCGGGCCAGGTGCACCTGCCCGCCGATGGCGGCGACGACACCGAGGACGCCGATCGCGACGCAGCACGCGACGATCAGACGCATGAGCCAGTGTCGATGCCAAGCCATTCCTTCGCCCATGTTTCGGTTCGGTCCGCAGGTCGTTGCCGGTGTCAGCCGCGCCGGCCGAGGCGCCAGCGGCCACGACTATAGTTGACGCGGATCAGCCCGGCAATGCAGCCCCGGCCGCCGGGTTGGACGCCCTCACGGGTTGGCTCGCTGCCCCGTGCATCACGCCACAAAGGTCGAGCGTTATATCGGCGGCCTCCCGTTCAAGCGGACCGCTCCCGTCCGCTCGCCGCGTCGGTCTTTCGTGCGGCACGTCAGGCCCGGTACAATCCCGCCGCGATGCAACGCCTCGACGTGACAGACGATCCCGCCCGACACCCACTCGCCTGCAGTGCCGAGCTGAGTATGGTTTTCGTCGCCATGCTGATGCTGTCCGGCTATAGCTGGAAGGCCCACTTCGTGACCCTGCTCCGGCCCTACGCCGTCCTGCTGAGCTGGCTGGCCGACGCCCGGCACGCCGGCCCGCGCGGGGTCGTGGGTACCCTGACCGCGCTGTCCTTCGCGCTCTGCACGTTGACCAGCGACCTTCTCGGCCCGGCGGGCGCCAATTACGCGGAGGCTCCGGGCCTGATCGCCGCGGGCGCCCTCGCCGCCGCGGCGGGCGTGCTCTGCATCCGGCGTCATCTCCGGTCGGCGGCAAGCTCGGAGCCGCCGTAGCCGCCCCCTCGTCGGAGGTCTTCCCGAACCCGCGCCGGCGCAACCCCCCTGCCCGTGCCCGCGCGGGGTCCGTCGGCCGGCGAGGCCCCGGCCGCTGCACCAGTGTGCTAATCGATCGGCTTGCGGGTGAGGTAGGTGTAGCCGTCCATCCCGCGCTCGTACTTGCGGATGAAGTGCCCGGACTCCTCCAGCGAAATGGTGCCCGCCCGCACCGCGGCCTCGACCGTCCGCCGCAGGCGGCTGGTCATGGTGCTGACGTCGTACTGCACGAAGTCCAGCACCTGCCGGATCGTGTTGCCCTTGACCACGTGCACGATCTCGTACGAGCCCTCCGGCGTCAGGCGAATGTGCACCGTGTTCGTGTCGCCGAACAGGTTGTGCATGTCGCCCAGGATTTCCTGGTAGGCCCCGCAGATGAACACGCCCAGGACGTACTCCTCGCCGTTGACCGAGTGCAGCTCCAGCGTGTCCTTCACGTCCCGAAGGTCGATGAACTGGTCGATCTTGCCGTCGGAGTCGCAGGTGATGTCGGCCAGAATGGCCCGCCGCGTGGGCTCCTCGTGCAGCCGATGGATCGGCAGAATGGGGAACAACTGCTGCACCGCCCAGAAGTCCGGCAGCGACTGGAAGCACGAGAAGTTGCAGAAGTACGTGTCGGCCATGCTCCGCTCGATGCCCTCCAGGTCGTCCGGCACGTACTCCAGCTCGCGGACGATCCGCAGGATCTTCCGGCAGCAGGCCCAGAAGATGTCCTCGACCTGGGCCCGGTCGGCCAGCGTCAGGTACCCGTGGCGGAACAGGCTCATGCACTCGTCGCGGTAATGGAGCGCGTCGTGGTAGCTCTCCTGGAAGTTCTTCCGCGAGATGCTCCGGTGGACCTCCAGCAGGTTGTGGAACGGGGCCGGCTTGTCGTCGGGGATGCTCTCGGGCACCTTGGTGTCGTGAAACGTGCTGGTCCCCAGTACGTCGAACACCAGCACCGAATGGTGGGCGGTGATGGCCCGGCCGGACTCCGACACAATGATCGGGTGCGGCACCTCCGCCGCCTCGCAGATGTCGAGGATCGTGCTCACCACGTCGTTGGCGTATTCCTGCATCGTGTAGTTCGTGCTGCTGGCGAAGTTGCTCTGGGAGCCGTCGTAGTCCACCGCCAGCCCGCCGCCCACGTCGAACAGCCGCAGCGGCGCCCCCATCTTCACCATCTCGACGTAGACCCGGCAGGCCTCCTCCAGCCCGTCCCGCACCGACCGGATGTTCGTGATCTGGCTGCCCAGGTGGAAGTGCAGCAGCTCCAGGCAGTCGAGCATCTCGTTGGCCCGCAGGTACTCGATCGCCTCGATCAGCTCGGCCACGTTCAGCCCGAACTTCGAGCGGTCCCCGCCCGACGACTCCCACTTCCCGGACCCGCGGGTGGTCAGCTTGGCCCGCACGCCGATGTGCGGCACGACGCTCATCCGCTGGGCCAGATCCACGATCATCGGCAGCTCGCTGAACTTCTCGACCACCACGATCACGTGCTTGCCGATCTTGGTGCCCAGCAGGGCCATCTCGATGTATTCTTCGTCCTTGTAGCCGTTGCAGATCACCAGCGGGTCGGACGAGCCCAG
Source organism: Planctomycetota bacterium (assembly GCA_016209665.1). Taxonomy (GTDB): domain Bacteria; phylum Planctomycetota; class Phycisphaerae; order UBA1845; family PWPN01; genus JACQVT01. The sequence continues at coordinate 4,867 of JACQVT010000581.1, forward strand.
CATCGCCAGGGCCGCCAGCAGCTCCGGCTTGGACCCCGCCTCCAGGCCGAACTGGTACGGCTCCCCGTAGGTGACGATCTCCTCGACCACCTGCCGCTGCTGGTTCACCTTGATGGGGTAGACGCCCAGGTACTTGCCCCGGTACTCGCAGTCGGCGATCGCCTTGCGGAAGGCCTCGTTGAGGGCCTCGACCCGGGCCCGCAGGATGTCGGAGAAACGCAGCAGCATCGGCAACTGAATGCCCCGTCGCCGCAGCTCGTCGATGATTTGCTTGAGGTCGACGGTCGAGCCTTCCGGCCCCTGCGGGTGCACGCACAGGTTCCCCTGCTCGTTGATCCCGAAGAAAGGCCACCCCCAGTTGCGGACGTTGTACAGTTCCAGTGAGTCGCGGACACTCCACTTCCGCATGGAGTCCGGCTTGTGAAACACGGGACGTTCGAGTTTGCCCATCTGCTGAAAGACCCCGAGCCCAACGATTCAATGGCCGTCAGCCACCTTAAACATAGTGATTGTTGCAACTTGCGGCGCCGCGTCAACAGGTTTTCCCCAAGTTGATCAAGTTTTTTTGTTGACGGGTCGCGATCGTCGGAGGCCGGGCCTCGGTCCGACACCGCTGTTCGACCGCTCGTCGGCGCGGCTCACCACCGTCAGATGGTTACCCGACCAACCCCGTCAACTGCTCGCGCAGGCACCGCAGCGCCTGGCCGCGATGACTGATCGCGTGCTTGGTCTCGGGCGACATTTCGGCCGTGGTCATGCCAAAGGCTGGCACCCAGAAGTGCGGGTCGTAGCCGAACCCGTTCGCCCCCCGCGGCTCATCGACGATCAGCCCCTCGACCGCCCCCTCGGCCGAAGCCAGTACCCGCAACTGTGGCACCGGCACTTCTTGTGGGACCGGCATCTTGCCGGTCAGTGATTCTCCTTCTGGGACCGGCATCCCACCGGTCGGTGACTCTTCGTGTGGGACCGGCATCTTGCCGGTCCCACATTCCCGAGGCCCATCCCACGCCCCGACCAGCACTGCCGCGCAGCAGAACCGGGCCGTCCGCCGCTCGGCCGGCACCCCGGCCAGCCGCGACACCAACAGGGCGTTGTTGGCCCCGTCGCTTTTGGGCTCGCCCGCGTACCGGGCCGACCTCACGCCCGGCTCGCTGCCCAAGGCATCGACGACCAAGCCCGAGTCATCCGCGATCGTCCACAGCCCGCTCAGCCGGGCGTAGTGCCGGGCCTTGATCTCGGCGTTGGCGGCGAACGTCTCACCGTCCTCGATCGGCTCCGGCCAACCTTCCGACGCGAACTCGCTCAGGCACCGCCACTCGACCGCCGCCGGCCAACCCGTGGCCGACCCAGCCGTCTCGGCGCCGCCGAGGATTTCCCGCATCTCCCGGGCCTTGCCCGGGTTGCCCGTCGCCAGCAGGATCGTCCGCATCCGGGGTTTGCCTCCTTGAAACAGGGGCCAGTCTACGTCATCCGGCATACAATCGACCAGTCCTGGGAAAGCCCAACGCACGTGCGTCTTCCATTGGAGGGTGACACCGATGTCCACGCTTCGGGAACGGTATCTCAACGAGGGCTACGTCAAGGTCGAGGGCCTGCTCGGGGCCGACGAGGTCGAGGCCATCCGCCGCGAGACGACCGAGATTTGTGCCGGCCGCCGGGGCCGCATCGACGGCGTCGAGCCCCTGCCCGAGGACGCCCCCGCCGACGAGCGGGTCTGTGCCCGATACCTCTGTATCCACTTCCCCCACAAGATACTGCTCCTACCGCAACCGGGCCGCCGCCGGATTCCGCCGGGCCCTCGTCAACCACTACATGAGTGCCGAGTCCATGCTGCCCTGGAACTGGGACGGCCGACTGCCCATGAAGGAGGACATGCGCGACATCGTCCTCGTCGCCGGCACCGACCCCCACGCCCACAAGGGCACCGAATCGCTGACCTACCCCTTCCTTCGCCGGGAAAAGTGAGCCGGCCGAGGCAGGATCTGGCGTCGTGGAGAGAACGACAACCTGTTTCCACTCGACCGGCCGATCAGTGCTTGCGCGGCATCGGGACGACCTGCGAGAAGGGAACGGTCTCGCGGCCGGAACCATCGAGGTGCTTGCGGAGGTGGCCGTTCTCGGTGAAGTGGCGGAACTCCTCCTCGCGGCGGGCGATCATCTGCTCGACTCGCGGGCCGGGCCGGGGGCCCTCGGGCGTGCGGACGATGTCGGTCGTCGTGAAATCACCGACGAACGCGAAGCTCTTCACCGGCTCGTGGTAGTAATAGGCGGCAAAGCCGTCCTGCCGCAGCAGTTCCACGTACTGCTCGGCCGCCTGCTTGCGCTCGCTGAACGTCGGCGTGTTGTAGAACACGGCGATCAGCAGCGAATGCGTGCCCTTGGCGTTGGTTGCCTCCCACTCGGGGTGGGCGCTGGGCGGCCCGGCGTCGACCGACTCGGGCTGCGCGGTGAAAAACGGCGTGGACACGCCGTCGTACGACAGGGCCCGGATGAACTCGACGTCCCGCTGATACTCGGGCGGGAAGACGAGCTGCCCAGTTGCCTTCGACTCGACTCGCCGGTATTCGCCGTAGTAGATGGTGCTGCCCGTCGCGTCCGTGGCCACCCGCACCAGCTTGGGGTTGAGCTGCTTGACCTGCCGCAGCATGGTGGCCAGCGTGCCCGCCTCCTGGGCGTGGCCGGGGGATTCCACCCGGCAGCAGCGGATCGTCCACCGCTCCGAGTCGCCGCCGCCGAAGATGCTCACCGGCCTCTGCCCGGCGTTTTGGCACCCGACCGCGGCGACGACCACTCCGAGGACGGCGAGGCGTAGGCCGCGCGGGCTACGCCCGCATCCGAACGACGCGGCGACGCGGGGACGAGGGGACGAGGGGAAAAAGAACGCCCATCGCCAGAATCCGCGCGGAGCACGGGGATTCCGAGGAGCAGCCATCCTGGAATATCGCGTTTCACGCGTCATTAGCTTCGAACATCCGCGCCGTTCCGAGGAGCCACCACGACGGCCCGCCGGGCCGCCTCGCCTCAACGCACGCGGCGGCGCGCCGGCGACCCGACGAGGGCCTTGGCCTGCAGGCCGATCAACTGGCGGATCGCCCGACTCGCCAACCGCAGCATCCCGTCCAGTTCCGCCCGCGAGAATGTGCCGCCCTCGCCCGAGCCCTGCACCTCGACGAACTGGCCGGACCGCGTCATGGCCACGTTGAAGTCGACCTGGGCCCGCGAGTCCTCGGCATAGTCGAGATCGACCAGGATGCGGCTGTCGATCTTGCCCACGCTGACCGCCGCCACCGGCTCGCGGACCGGCGAGACGGCGAGGCGCCCGTCGGCCCGCAGCACGCGCACCGCGTCGCACAGGGCCACGTAGGCCCCGTTGATCGCCGCCGTCCGCGTCCCACCGTCGGCCTGGAGCACGTCGCAGTCCAGCCAGATCGTCCGCTCGCCCAGGGCCTCAAAATCGACCACCGACCGCATGACCCGGCCGATCAGCCGCTGGATCTCCTGGGCCCGCCCATCGACACCGCTGCGGCTCCGCCGCCGCCGCGTACCGGTCGAGGCCGGCAACATGTCGTACTCCGCCGTCACCCAGCCCAGCCCCTTGCCCTCGCGCCACTCCGGCACCGCCTCCTCGATGCTGGCCGAGCACAGCACCATGGTCTCGCCCATCCGCACCAGCACCGAGCCCGCGGCCGACTTCGTGTATCCGCGCACGATCTCGACGGAACGAACCTGCGACGGCTTGCGGCCACCTTTCCGCCGCGGAGTCATGATCGACCAGCCTCCTGGTATGCATTGCCGCGGCGGAAGTGCGAAGTGAGAAGTGCGAAGTGAGAAAGCCAAGCCCGGCCAACCGGCCCGGCGAACACAGGGACCTTTCTCACTTCACACC
>JACQVT010000045.1 GCA_016209665.1 Planctomycetota bacterium
ACGCAGAGGGCACGGAGAAGACAGGAGCCCTGACACATCGAAGCCCGGCTTGGCCGGAACGTCATCGTTCATGGGGGTTCTCCGTACCGTTGGTGGGATGATTCTTTGCTTTCGTAAGACCGCAGTGCACGCACTTTCGATTGGTTACCTTCATTGTGCTGAGGAGTCCAAGGAAACCATCGGGCATGAATAACCGGTGACCGCACAGCGGACACCTAAGAAAAGTAACAATGAAATAAACATTGAACAACAGGAGGCAGAGAAGCAGCCATCCTGTTTCGTGAACATAGATGCCAGTATTCACGCCGTATGCGAACAACCCAAACCCGCCGAAAATACAGACAAGGCTCGTCAGGAAGCTCCAGAAAACGATCCGCTGAACGGCCATCAGTCTTCGCAGCACCTTGTCCTGTTCGTCGTTCATCTTGGCGTCCTTGGCCTCTTGGCGGTTCAATCCTCTCTTCTCTGTGTCCTCAGCGTCTCTGCGGTTCAACTCACACTGTCTTCATCGCTTCGCCGATCGCCGCCAGCGTCTGGTCGACGTCCTGCGGCGTGTGCGCCGTCGAGACGAACCACAACCCGCCGGGCACCGTCCGGATACCCCGCTCCTGCAACGCCAGCCAGAACCGGTCGTACGCCGCCGCGTCCCGAGCCAGCGACGTGCGATAGTCGACGATCTCCTCCCGGTCGTTGAACGACACGTGGAACACCGCCGGCACGCCGCGAATGTGCACGTCCTTGCCCAGCCGCCCGCCGGCTTCGCGAATGCCCTCCATCAGCCGTTGCCCCATCGCATGAGCGTGCTTCAGCAGCGCCCCATCGTCGGCCGACAGCATCTCCATCGCCGCGAGCGTCGCCGCCATGTTCGGTCCGCTGGAGTTGTACGTGCCCGAGTGCGTCACCGTCCCGTCGCCGAACGCCTCCATGTATTGCCGCCGGCCAGCGATCCCGCTGACCGGGAACCCGCCCGCCATCCCCTTGGCGAACGTCGCCAGGTCCGGCGTCACGCCGAAATACCCCTGGGCCCCGCCCAGGCTCACCCGGAACCCCGTAATCACTTCGTCGAAGATCAGCAGCGCCCCGTCCTTCGTGCACAGCTCGCGAAGCCCTTCGAGGAACCCCGGCCGCGGCATGATCCCGGCGGTGTTGCACATGATCGCCTCGGTCAGCACGGCCGCGATCTCGCCGCGATGCCGCTCGAACGTCGCGTCGACCAGCGCCAGATCGTTCCACGGACAGATCACCAGGTGTTCGCCCTCGGCGACCGACATTCCCTTGCTCGCCGGCAGCGGCCTGGGTGATTCGCGCGGGCCGGCGGTCTCCAAGGGCGGAGCGTAGTTCCAGAACTCGTTATCGAACCAGCCGTGGTAATGCCCCTCGAACCGCAGAACCTTCATCCGGCCGGTCATGGCCCGGGCCAGCCGGATCGCCCCGTGCACCGCCTCGCTGCCCGACCCGGCGAACCGCTCCATCTCGGCACACGGCACCAGCGAGCAGATCTTCTCGCTCGCCGCGATCTCCAGCTCGTGCTGCCCCGCGTACATCAGCCCGCGGTCCAGTTCCCGCTTGACCGCCTCGATCACCGGCTGCGGCGAATGGCCCAGCAGCAGCGGCCCCCGGGCCAGCACGTAGTCGATGAACTCGTTGCCGTCCGCATCCCACACCCGCGAGCCGCGCCCGTGGTCGTAGTACATCGGGTGCGGGTGCCACGCCTTGCGGACGTTGCTGTGAATCCCCCCCGGACACGTCCGGCACGCCCGCTGGTACAACTCTCTTGACACGTCGAATTTCATGATTCGGGATACCGCCTTTCGTTTGGTGCCCGTGCCCCGCACATGACATGGTCAGGTTGACCTTAAACCGCCCCGCCGAGCTAACTGGACCCACTCCTTCACAAGTGTCGGCATCCTGTCAATAACCTGCGTCCCGAAAAGGACTTCATCAACGTACCCCATATGGAGCATGTCAATAACTCGGCAGAGATAGGATCTGCCGCGATCCCACCAGGTATAACGAGCATCCGCCATCAAATAGTGCCGAGCCCCGAGTCCCGTCACCTCCCGAAGTTCCTCCAGCTCCATGCCGTCCAACAGACTCTCGTATACGCCGTCGGCCACCCGACTACCAAACGTCGTCGTGTAGTAGTATTCTTTGACCTCCCAGACAGCGACGGGATTGACCACTGACGGAAAAGCACCATCCACTCGCCGCGCCAACGTCCGGAGCGGCGCTGCATCACGTGTAAAAGTCGTGAGCTGGCGCGGGTCGTAATCACAGGAGAACTCCTCGGCATTGGCCTCGATCAACATGTTGATAATGCCCGTCAGGTACGCCGGGGCCTTCTTTTTGCCCTTCTGCTTGTTCATGGGCAAGGGGCACCTGGGGCAGAGTGTCTTCTTCAGCTTTTCGAAGGTGCGTCGCGCCTGGTCTGCGTCCATCAGGCAAGGCGCGACCATTGTGTTGAGCGTGTGTGCTCGATACTCGAAGTACTCAGATAACGCGCGGCCCATGGGCGTCGGCTGACCACGTTTCGTGACCAAGTGGCTCGTGCCCAGCCCGATGTTCCTCATCGCTTCGGCCATCGCAGGAAGCTGGGGAACGAGGATCTGGCCTGTGCCCCGTTTCGTATACCCGATGTGCTGACTGATGGAGCGGACATTAGCCCAGAAATCCTTGGGCTGGTTCAGGAATCTCGGGTTCGCCTTCAATCCGGTCCTCCTTCAAACCGCCGCACGAAAGCCTCCAGGGGAACACCGGTTGCCCTGCAAATCGCGTGAAGTTCGATCAGATCCAGTCGGCGTTCGCCTGATTCGTACTTGCTCACGAAGGACTGCGGCTGGCCTATTCGGTCTGCGAGGTCGCTCTGCCTCAGACCCGCTTCAATACGAATCTTGCGCAACAGAGATTGAAGACGCGCTTGTGCGGGGGCATCTGCTCGACGAGACATGCTGGACAAGGTATAGTGGCTTGACAAATATCCCAAAACGGGATATCATTTTCTGCGAACACGAGAGCTTCATGGGTCTTGAAAGAGAGGACGCTCGATGCAGATGACGCTATTCGGCGATGAGCGGCCCTGGTCGGTTACGCCGCTTCGGAAGGGACTCCTGAAGTGGATCGGCAACAAGCAACGGGTCGCGCACGAAATAGTCTCGTACTTTCCCCCTGACTTCGGCACCTACTTCGAGCCATTTGTCGGTAGCGCCGCCGTGCTGGCCACCTTCTCGCCAAAGCGTGCCATTAGTTCGGACACATTCGCACCCCTAATCGAAATCTGGCAGACGCTGCACGACGACCCCGACCGCCTCAAGCGGTGGTACGCGGAACGATGGCACTCTGTTATGGCGAAGGACAAAGTGGAGGGATACGAACGAGTCAAGGCTTCTTATAACTCTCGACCCAACGGCGCTGATTTGGTCTTTCTGTGCCGCGCGTGCTATGGGGGCGTTGTTCGCTTCCGGAAAGCCGATGGCTACATGTCCACACCTTGTGGTGTCCATCGGCCGATCTCGCCAGCGTCCTTCGCCCGGCGCGTAGACGAATGGCATCGCAGGACAGAGGGGTGCCAGTTCAAGCTCTTGGACTACGGGGAAGCAATGAACCTGGCAAGACCGGGCGATCTCATCTATTGCGATCCACCTTATACCCACAGCCAGGCAATTCTCTATGGTGCCCAGTCCTTTCAGCTCAGAGATCTGCTCAGGACGATAGCCGACTGCAAGAGGCGAGGCGTTTTCGTCGCCCTCAGCATTGATGGCACCAAGCGATCAGGCAATCTTATCTGTGATCTCCGGCTCCCGTCAGGGCTGTTTCATCGAGAAGTCCTCGTGGATTGCGGCCGATCCATGCTTCGTCGTTTCCAGATGGCGGGGGAAACACTTGAGGCTGAACTTGTAGCCGATCGTTTGCTGCTGACGTATTAATCAACGAACCGCTACTGCGATTCATTCACCCATCACGATCTCCTTTCCCATTGCCGAGGATTCATAGGCCGCCAGCGCCGCCGCCACCGCCTGCCGGCCGTCCCAACCCGTGACCGCCGGCGGCCGTCGGTCCGCCACCGCGTCGATGAAGTCCTGGCACTGCAGCGTGTACGACTCCAGCCGCACCGGATCGAGGAATCCCTTGCCCTGCCAGTCGATCGGGTCCTGCGTTTCGGCCACCCGCCACTCACCGCCGGTGCACACGCGAAGCTCGCCGTAGGCGTCCAGGTCGATCAGTCCCTTCTCACCGATGATCCGGCAGGCGAACTGGGCCCGCGGGAACGACGGCTTGGGCACCTGGAACGAGGCCCACAGCGTCACCAGTGTGCCGTCCGTCAGCGTCATCAGCACCATCGAGCTGCCCTCGACTTTCACGTCCGGCTCGATGCTGCCGCACTTGGCGTAGACCGTCTTGATCTCGGCCCCTGTGAACCAGCGGACGCGGTCGAAGTTGTGGATCGCGTGGCCGAACAGCGTCCCCAGATTCTGCGGATCGCTCTGCCACTTGGGCAGGCCCGCAAGCCCCGTGGCCACCAGCGACGTCTCCTCGATATGTCGGATGCGCCCGATCTGCCCCTCCTCGATGATCCGCTTGGCCTGGATGTTGCACCGGCGCGTCCGTTGCGAGAAGGCGATCGAGCACCAGACGTTCGCCCGCTTGCACGCCTCGATGATCGCGTCACAGTCGGCCACCGTGCAGGCCATCGGCTTTTCGATCACCATGTGCTTGCCCGCCTTCGCCGCCGCCGCCGCCTCGGCCGCGTGCAGGTGGTGCGGCGTCGCGATGAACACCGCGTCCACGTCCTTGCGGACCACCAGCGACGCTGCCGACGGGTCCAACTGCAGGCCGTAGTCCTTCGCCAGCGGCTCCGCCCGCGACCCGCCCGTCACCGCCACCAGCCGCGCCCGTTTGCAGTACCTGCGGATCGTCTCCGAGTACGTCCGCCCCATGAAACCCGACCCGATGATCCCGATCCCGACGTCCGCCATGATGGAGTCTCCCTGTTTTCTCGCATCCCCAACTCAGGGACTGCTGTCCCTGGGTTTTCACTCCGCGAACAACGCTTTGATTTCGTCGATCTCCTTCAGCGCCGCCGCCGCGCCGTCCACGTTACCCTGCCCGTACGCCACGTCCAGCCGCTCCAGCAACCGGATCATGGCCCAGGCGGTCTGCGTGTTCGCGCTCGTTCGGCGTTGCTCGGCGTTCATGCCTCGCAGGTCGTTCATCTTCGCCTGCCGCAGCACCGCCTGGGCCCTGGCCGTGAAACGCTGCCGCAGGTCCTGGTAGTGCAGCTCCAAGGCCACATCCTGCGCATAGCGCCGATCGCCCGCCGAACCCGCCTGCATCGCGGCGGCCAGGCCTTCCGGCACGGCGAACGGCCGCACCGCCTCCATTGCCCCGGCCAGCTTCTCGTTGGCCGCCACCGCCGCCGGCATCACCACTTCATCATTGAACTTGCGGACGGCCTCGTAATCAAAGCGCATTCGCCGGCCAACGTCATTCCGCACCGACGACACCCGCACCGGCACCGGCAAATCGCCGAGGTACACCTCCCACCGGTCGAAGAACCCGTTGCCGTCCGTATCGTACATCCGCACCTCGCCGATCTCGCCCAGACCGGCGAAATGCCCGATCTGAATCCACCCCTCTTCGGCCCCGTACAGATGCAGCCGGCCATCCACCGGACTGTGGTACACCTCGCGGACGCGGCTCGGTTTGCGGCTCCACTCGCGGCGGACGTTCCACTTCTGGTTCGGCCCGCCCGTGTTCTCCATGAACCGCCGCTCCCAGATCCAAAACACACCCTCCCACCGGTAATCATCCTGCGGGTTGTGCCGCGGATCGCCGATCGAAATCGTGTCGTCGTGGTTCTCGTGCCACGTGAACCCCGTCTCGCGGGCCGGGTAACGGTCGGCGATCTGCCGCACCTTGTCGAACGGGATGACGCACGTCACCTGCGGCGGCCGGCGACGCGGGTTGTAATGCCGCATCCCCGGCACGTCATACGGCTCCATCCCCACCAGGTTGAACCCACAGTCGTAATGCAGCGGCGTCTGCTGCCCGCTGACGTTGTCGATGTCGAAGCTGTAGCGGATGTTCGAGATCCCCATCCGCTCCATGTCGCTGTCCCACGCTCCCCGGTAGCGGTTCGCGTCGTTGGCGTAGTCCGGGTCGCGGCTCGGGTCCAACGTCATCGGCGACGCGCTCACCCGCACCACGACCTCGCTCTGCCCGTCGCCGTCGGTGTCGTAGAACGCGAACGGACACTCGGAGATCGCCACCCACTCGCCCCGCCGCGGGTCGAACTTGTTCATGTAGATCATGCTGTCGCCGTAGGGGTCGCTGCGGAAGAAATCGTGCGAATACTCGTACGCTTCCAGGTCCCACATCTCGCCGTCGTCGTCCAGGTCCATCCCGCACCAGACCTGCCGCAGCTCGCCCCCGACGAAGTACCGGATGTCCATCTCGTCCGGGTCGTTGTCGCCGTCGTTGTCGATGTAGTCGATCATGCGGTCCACCACGCCGTCGCTGTCGTAGTCGACCACGTAGCAGTCCGAGTCCCGATCGCCGCCCCGAACCGCGCTGCCGTCGCCGTCGTCGTCGATGATCCAGACGATCGCCTCGAATCTCCGGCTGCCCCGCTGCAGCGCCTCCCGCCGCACCAGCATCGCCGGTGTGGGACCGGCATCCTGCCGGTCGTGTGTGGGACCGGCATCTTGCCGGTCCGAAGCCGGGGCTGGAACCTTCTGGTCGACGGCCGCATCGACCGTGAACTCCTCGCCCACCCGCAGCGCCGCCGCCCGCGGCCACCAGGGCTTGGCCTTCAGGTCCAGCCTGCCGTCTCGGGTCAGCGCGGTCTCCCGCATCCACCACGGCCCGCCGGCCTCCTCGCCTGCCGACCGACCCACCCCCGCGCCCGGCCCGCCGCACCCCACCAGCGCGCAGATCAGCGCCGCGACCGCATAACGAGCCGCGCACGTCGCGATGACCCAGCGATCCGCGGGCTTCACCCCGGACGGCGACCCGAACACCATGTCGCTACGACTCATCAGGTTGGTCTCCAACGCGCCCCGTCGTCCTGCGCACCTCGCTCAGCGATACCCGCAGATGCCTTCGCAGCAACCGACGCGCCCCGCGCCGGTCGCCCCGCCGAATCAATTCGAGCAACTCCGAGTGCTGGTCCCGTCCCCGCCGGCTCCGCGCCATGGCCTCGGGCGTGCGGCCCAACATGAAGCTGCGCCCCTGCTCGACCAGCGTCCTGAACAGCTCGCTCAGCCGCCGGTTGCCTGCCATGTCCACGATGGCCTGATGAAACCGCTGGTCCGCCCGCAGGTAGGCCATCGCATCGCTCGCCGCCAGCGCCGTCTCGATCTCCGCCACGATCCCCCCCAGGACGTCCAACCGCCTATCCGACCCGGGTTCTGTGAACCCGGTGAGCCCGGTACCGCCGCGCCCCCGCATCAGTTTCCCCAGCGCCGCCAGCTCGATAATCTCGCGGAACTCATACAGCTCCGCCAGTTCCGCCTCGTCCAGCGGCCGCACGAACGCCCCGCGGAACGGGATCGTCTCCACCCACCGCTCGTTCTCCAGCCGCCGCAGCGCCTCCCGGATCGGCGAGCTGCTCACCCCCAGCCGCCGCGACAGCACCTCGATCTTCAACTGGCTCCCCGGTGCCAGCTCCCCGCCAATGATGAACTGCTTGATGGCCCGATAAGCCTGATCCACAAAATTCGCGCGATGGATGGGTTCAATAGTCACCAGCCAGGCCCTGGACAAAGACGTTACACGAGCACAAATCGTGGATAATACATAATCGATGATTTGGAGCGAGTCAAAGCTGTGTACGCCGATCTGATTGACAGCGAACAGCCTCATACGTATACTTATTGACAGCGAGTACGTACAGAGGCGTTTATGCCCAAGCTAACACTCAGCGTCGACGCGGAGGTCATTCGCGAAGCCAAGGCGATTGCCGCTCAGCAGGGGACCAGTGTCTCGGCCATGTTCGAGCGGGTCATCCGAGTAATGAGCCAACAAGCGGCCGATGGGACGAGAATCGTCGACGCCCCCATCACCCGCGAACTCACCCGCGTCATCGCCATCCCGGCGGCTAAGGACTACCCGGAACTGGATGAGGACGCGCTGCTCGACCGGATGGACCAATGAAGGACGTGCTCGTCGACACAAACGTCCTCCTGGACGTGCTGGCCGGCCGCGAGCCGTTCTATCCCCATTCCGCTGCCATTTGGGTGCTGGCGGAGCGAGGACGCATCAAGGCCCACGTTTCCGTTGTCAGCTTCACCAACCTCTTCTACATCATCAGGAAGCTGCGCGGCCGTGATGTCGCCCAGCAAGCCCTTCGGAAGATGCGCGACGTTTTCAACCCGATCGCGCTCGACGCGCAACTGCTGAACCAGGCGATGGACTCCGGATTCGCCGACTTCGAGGACGCCATCCAGTACTTCAGTGCCATTCGCGCGGACGCCACCCGCATCATCAGCCGCAACCCCGACCACTTTCCGGCGTCGTCCACCGTGGTCGTGCTCTCTCCGTTGGAGTTCCTGGCCGCCTGGGTCGATGGTGTGCCTGAATGACGGAACCCTGCGGCTGCGCGATGACCCTGCCGTCCGATCGCAGCTTGCGATTGAGCCGCCCGTTGCGGTAAGGATGCATGGCAGGAGAGGAAGCCTGCTCATGACGCTATGTTTTCACGCGAGACAGAGATCGGCCTCGACATTCGCTTCCTGAGCTACAGCGATGAGCTTTTTGTAGGTGAGCGTCGCCAATTCCGATAGCTCAGAGGGTTGCGCCCAGAGTCGGGCCAGAAAAATGTGCTCGAGCCGCACGCGACCGCCCTCAATCACGATTTTGAAGCCGGGCATCCGACCGAGCAGGTCCTCGCGGAAGGTTGAAACCCCCTTGATAAGGGAGCCGATGACATCACCTGTCTCCTGGCTGTAGTAGACAGTCACCAGGTCGTCCACACGCTCGGCAAGGAAAGGATCAGGTTTGGCCAGGAACTCGATACAGTCACCGTCCCGGTCATACACGGCCGTCGGGCGGAACCGCTCGGCGGGCCGCGCCAGCAGC
>JACQVT010000046.1 GCA_016209665.1 Planctomycetota bacterium
AGTCCGTGCTGACGCTGCCGGGCTGACTGGAGGCCGCGTTGCCGGCAGCAACGCCGCGCAGCCACATACCGCCCGCCAGGGCAATCGCCAGGACGATGCCGATCGTGGTACTGCCTCGGCGGGTCAGGCCGATGCGTTCTTGGTCGACTCCGCACAGCAGCCGCATGATGCGGCCGCGCAGTTGCGACGGACGATCAGCGACACCGAGCGCGGCCGCCCAGTTCGCGTCCCGCGGGCCCAGGCCCAGTTCGGCCACGCGCAGCAGCGACTCGGCGTAGGCCAGCCGCCGGCCGCCAACGGCCAGCACCGTGTCGTCGCAGCAGTGTTCGCGCTCGATGCGGATGCGGCGGGAGATCAGCCACACCGCCGGATGGAAGAACAGCAGGGCCTCGATCACGCGCTGCAGCAGGTTGACCAGATGGTCGCATCGGCGGATGTGGGCCAACTCGTGGGCCAGCAGCACTTCGACCTGCTCGGGCGTGAGCTGGCTGGCCATCGCCAACGGCAGCAGGACCATCGGCCGAAGGACGCCGACGACGGTGGGCACGGCAACTCGCCGGCACAGTGCGATCGCCGGTGTGAACCGCAGGCCGACGGCCCGGGCCTGCCGCGCCAGCGCCGTCAGGATGGTCGCATCCTCGAGCGGCTGCGAGGATCGGCGCAGCCGTTGCCCGCCGCGCAGACCGAGCACCAGCCGCACCAGCATGGCCGCGGCCCCCAGGACGTAGGCCAGGACCACCTGCGGCGCGTATCGCCGCCAGTCGAGAGTCGAGCCGGAGGCGCTGCCTCCCGAGGGCCGGTCCACGGCGACAGGGGCGTTTGGGGGCAGCGGCAGTGGCGTCACGGCTGCTCCCGAGCCGGCAGGCGGAAGCGACACGGACGCCGGCGGAGGACTGGCTGATCCCTGTGCCTGCCACAGCACCAGGTACGTTGCCGGCGGGCACGCGGCCAGGATGAACAACCCGGCCAGGAAGACCGCGTATCGAGCGTCGGCCGACGCCCGCCGGAACAATCCCGCGGCCGCCGCGACCAGGGCGAGAATGGCCGCCTCCTGCCACAGGAAGTGGGCGAACGTCGTGACGAGCCGCACGCAGATCGCCGCATCGAAAACGGTGGACGGGTTCATGACTGTTCCTCCTCCTTGCGGTCAATCAGTTCGCGGAGCCGCTTGAGTTCGTCCGCGTCGAGATCGGCCGTCTCGATCAGTTGCAGCATCAACGCCGCGGCCGAGCCGTCGTATGCCCGGTCCACGAGGTCGCGGGTCATGCGGCGGAGGGTCGACTGCTGCTGAATCCGCGGTCGGTACGCATAGCCGCTGCCGAGCTTGCTCCGCTGAACATAGCCCTTCTCGGTCATGATGGTCATGATGGTCATGACCGAGGTGTACGCCAGGTCGCGGAACGGCACGAGGGCGTCGCGAACCTGGCGGACCGAGGCCGGGCCTTGACGCCACAAGACCTTGAGGATCTCTAACTCCAGTTCCGTTGGGTGTTTAGATATTGGTCTGGCCATGTGTTCGGGCTCCCTGTCAACGGTGGTCCGATGTACCGTCGGGCCGATTTACTAATTAATTAGATACCCGTCCCGCACCTTCGTTACAAGGCCCATTGCTGGTTTGCAGCGTGGAACGTTGTTGGGCCTCGGGCGGAGCGGCACCACGGCTGGCCCCGCAGGTCGCCGACCGGTGAGCCGGGCCGAGCAAACCGGACGCGCGGCGGAATCTCGCCGAGGCGGGAAGAAACTACCCTCAGTCGACAACCATACATCCGATCCGACGCTTCCCCTCGGGTGGCCGAAGGCGCCGGACTGGCCGCAGCAGCGAGGCGGGAACTCGTCTACGACGCTGCGGTGCGTCCAGGGTATTCTGAATGCATCGCATTCACGCCCCGCCCGTTCGACCGACAGGCCGACGATCGCGCGACGTCGCCGCCTGGGTCGCACGGATGGGGTCGAGGCTGACAAACCGGTCGCGCAACACCCACGAAAGGAACGATTCCATGTTACGTCGGTCCATGATCTTCACGGCTGTCATCAGCGGACTGCTGATTTTCTCGATGGTCCAGGCCCAGGAGCAGGGCGCCCGGCGTCGGCGGACCCCGGGGCAGGCCGATCAACCCGCGGCACGGGGTCAGGATGAGGGCGCGCGGCGCGGGGGTGCCGATGCGGCCCAGTACCGGCAGCGCATGCTCGACGGCATCAAGGAACAGCTCGGCGCCAGCGAGGATGAATGGAAGGAGCTGCAACCCAAGATCGAGAAGGTGCTGACCGTCCAGCGGGACACCCGCGGCTGGTTCGGCGGCTTCACCGGACGCCGACAGGGTGGCGAGGAGGGCGCTGCGGCCGGTCAAGCGCGGAGCAAGGTGGCTCAGGCCCAGCGGGACCTTCGGACGGCCCTGGACGACAAGAGCACGCCGGTCGAGGATATCACGAAGAAGCTCGCCGCCCTGCGTGAAGCCCGCGAGAAGGCCAATGCGGAGCTGAAGGCCGCCCAGAAGGAACTGAAGGGCGGGGTCAAGGATCGGCAGGAAGCCGTCCTCGTGCTGTTTGGGCTGCTGGACTGATCCTGGCCGATCAAGCCGAGGCGATCGCCCGCAAGGCGTCGATGAGGCGGGCGATATCATCGGTGCTGTTAAAGGGGCCTGGGCTCACCCGGACGGCGCCGTCGGGACGCGTGCCCAGGGCGGCGTGGATGTAGGGCGCGCAGTGCAGGCCGGCCCGCACGGCGATGTCGAACGACTCATCCAGGATCGCCGCAGTCTCCTGCGGCCCGAGCCCATTCATCGTGAACGACACCACGCCCGTCCGTCGGTCCGCATCGTCGGGGCCGAGCAGGTGAAATCGTCGGTCGTCGCGCAGCTCCTCCACGAGCCGGCGGGCGAGCGCTCGCTCGTGGGCGAGAATCGCCGACGGGCTGCGTCGCTCGATCTCGTCGAGGGCGGCGGCCAGGCCGGCGAGGCCCACGGTGTTCGGCGTGCCCCCCTCCAGGCGATGGGGGTACTCCGGCGGCTGCACGGGTGATGCGGAATCGCCGCCGGTGCCGCCCTCGCGCCAGGGCCGGGGATCGACGCGGCTTCCGACGAGCAGGGCCCCCGTGCCCGTCGGACCCAGCAGGGCTTTGTGGCCGGGAATCGCCAGCAGATCGACGCACATCTCCCGCATCGAGATGGGCAGCAGCCCGGCGGACTGGGCCGCGTCGACCAGGAACACGACATCGTGCCGGCGGGCGATCCGGCCAATGTCCGCGATCGGCTGGATGGTGCCGATCACGTTGCTGCAGTGCGTGCAGACGATCAGGCGGGTCGCCGGCGTGATGGCCGCGGCCACCGCGTCGGGGTCGACGAACCCACCACCGGTCATGGGCACTCGCGTCAATATAATGACACCCTGGTCGGCCAGTGCGTGCAGGGGCCGCGACACGCTGTTGTGTTCGAGTGCGGTGGTGACGGCGTGGTCGCCGGGCCTGAGCACGCCTTTGATGGCCATGTTGAGAGCGTCGGTGGCATTCAGCGTGAAGACGAGGCGAGCGGCCGTCTCGGCGTCGAACATCCGGGCCAGCCGCACGCGAAGCTGATCGATCATCCGCTCGGCGGCGAGGGCCATCCGATGGGCGGACCGGCCGGGGTTGCCGGCGTCCTCGGCAAGGAACCGGCGCATCTCCTGTTCGACGGCCGGCGGCTTGGGCCAGCTCGTCGCGGCGTTATCCAGATAGATCGGCATCGCTGATAGTATAATAGTGCAGCCGGCGGTGGTTCACGTCCCACGGTCGTTGGCGCCGTTTCATGGAGGCAGGCCATGGTTCACAGAGCACTGGCGAAAGGGTGGCGGTGGGACTTCCTGCTCGGCGTCGGCCTCGCGAACGTCGCCCTAGGCCCCGGCTGCCGCGACCAGGGAGGGGGGTATGACCCTCCCGTGATTGCCAGCCGTCCCGTCGGGCGGGTGGGCGAGAGCGGTCCGGCCTCGGCCACCGCAACTGCCGAGGCGGCCGTGCCCCGGCTGGCTCTGCGGCAACCCCCGCCCGCGGCGACGCAGCGCGCCGAGGAACGCGCGGCGATGGTCGAGCATCAACTCGCCCATCCCGTGGACGGCCGAACGCCGATTACCGACGACCGCGTCCTGGAGATCATGCGCATCGTGCCGCGACACGCATTCATGCCGCGGGAAGTACGGAGACTGGCCTACGTCGACTCGCCCGTGCCGATCGGGCACGAGCAGACGATCTCGCAGCCGTACATCGTGGCCCTGATGACGCAGGTGCTGCGGGTGCGTTCCGGCGACCGCGTGCTGGAGATCGGGACCGGCTCGGGCTACCAGGCGGCCGTGCTGGCCCACCTGACCGGGGAGGTCTACACCATCGAGATTGTCGAGCCCCTGGCCAGGCAGGCGCGGCGGGACCTCGTCGAGCAGGGCTACGCCGACGTGCACTGCCGCTGCGGCGACGGCTACAAGGGCTGGCCGGAAGCGGCGCCCTTCGACGCGATCATCCTGACGAGCGCCGCCGACGAGGTGCCGGGGCCGCTGTGGGAGCAGCTCAAGGTCGGCGGCCGCCTGGTGATGCCGTTGGGGCCGGTGACGTCGTTCCAGGAACTGGTCGTGCTGACGAAGCGTCCGGACGGCGGCCGTAGCGTCGAGAGAGTGACGGGTGTGCGGTTCGTGCCCATGACCCGCGAGCCCGACGCACGATGAACGACCCTCGTTTTATTCTGGATCCGTTCGCGCCCGCGTATCTTACCCCCGCGGTCCGGGCGAGCCTGGCCGAGCGGGTGCGGGCGGCGGTGGATTCGCTCCGCGACTGCCGGGCGTGTCCGCGGGGCTGCCGGGTCAACCGCCTGGAGAACGAGACCCAGGTGTGCCGCACCGGCCGGTATGCCCGGGTCACCTCCGCGTTCGCCCATTTCGGCGAGGAACGCTGTCTGAGCGGTACTCGCGGCAGCGGCACGATTTTCTTCGGCCGCTGCAACCTGCGCTGCGTATTCTGCCAGAACTTTGACATCAGCCAGGGGAGCGACGACGAGGAGTGCCCGCCGCAGGCGATGGCCCAGACGATGCTCGCCTTGCAGGATCGCGGCTGCCACAACATCAACCTGGTCACGCCCGAGCACGTCGTGCCGCAGGTGATCGAGGCTGTCGCGGCGGCCATCGAGCGCGGGCTGCGGCTGCCGATCGTCTACAACACCAGCGGGTACGACACGGTCGAGTCGCTGCGGCAACTGGACGGACTGATCGACATCTACATGCCGGACTTCAAGTTGTGGTCGGCGCAGCGCTGCCGGCAATACGTGGGGGCCGAGGACTATGCCGACTGTGCCCGGCGG
>JACQVT010000047.1 GCA_016209665.1 Planctomycetota bacterium
CCCGGCCGCACCGAGCAGTTGAGGAAGTAGAGGTTGCGGTACCAGATGCGTTCCAGAAACTCGTCCTCCAATCGCACGCCCGACCGCCTCCAGTAGTCCCGCCAGACGGCCGCGCTGGCTGCCGCGCTGTCGGCATAGGTTTGCAGCGTGGGCACGGGAGCGGTTACGGCGCCGTTCGCTACGTCTCGAGCCAAGCCGTGGACGACCTCGACGCAGGCGACGAATGGTCCGGCCTGTTCCAGCTTCGGCTCGACTTTGCCGCGGGTGCGAAACGTGACCCGCAGGGCCTTGTCTTTCTCTCGGGCGTCGCCGAGGACGGGCAGCACCTGGCGGAACGACAGTGCGGCCGGTGCGTCTGCCGTCGTGGTGGCCATGCCGGGTTCGGGGATCAGCCTCACGCGGTTGAACGGCGCCTCGATCGGTCGGCCGTCGGCATCGATCATCCGCATCCACAGGCGGTCGGCGTGCAGGTCGGTGAACAGTTCCAGCGCCGCTCGGCGACCGTCGATCAGGAAGAACATCTCGCAGGTGCCGGTGTCGATCCTGACGCGATGGCCCAGCAGCTCCGCCCGGCGGCGGTCGAACCCCAGCAGCAGCGATCCGCAGGGCCACGGACGCGGGTAGGGCTGGGCGTAGTTCTCGCGGGTCATCTTGCAGTAGTCGGCGAACCAAGCCCGGTCCTCGGGCGTGTTGCGTTTGAGCCGAGTCCACAGATGCTCGAACTTGACGAGCTTGTCCTTGTGGTTCTCGGCGACGCGGATGTCCCAGACGTCGTTGTGTCCCAGATGGACGAGCACCGAATCGGGCCGGGTGCGGACGATCGCGCCCATGCCGCCGTTGCCCAGAACGGCCCCTTCGAAGAAGTCCTGAGCCGGCTTGTCCATCTCGATGGCGTGGAGCCCGGCCCGCTGCTGGGGGTCGAACGGCTGCGGATCGACTGCCGCCCAGGCGAATCCGCAGCCGACGAGCCATGCAAATGCCAGTTGACGCGGAAGATATATCGTTCGCATCGCCGACCGTGCTCCTGCTGGTTTGCCACCTGGTCTCGCTGCCGCCCGGGTGCGGCTGGCATTCGGTCCCACTGTACAGGGACGGCCGACGACGGGCCAGGAACGCCCTGCGGCGCCGCCGCCGGTCGCGTGTTCCATATACTGGAACCGTCGGCCGTTCGAGGGAATTCAGTTCCAGACAGTTCCCGGCAGTTGCCGGATAACTTTTTCGGCGTTTGAGCGTCTTAACTACCAGCGGGTGCGCAGGGCGTCAGCCCGGAACGTGCGTGCTGCGCGCCGCCAGCGGGGACCAATCTTGGCCAGCAAACGGATCGGCGACATCCTGGTCGAGCTGGGGTATCTGACGGAAGATCGCCTCGCTCAAGTGTCGCACGTGGCCAACGGCGACGGAATGCGATTCGGGGAACGGCTGTGCCGGCTTGGCCTCATCCAACAGGACCATGTGGTTCACGCCTTGGCCATCCAGCATGAAATACCTCATCTTCGCATGAACGGGATGGAAATCCCCGCGGAGGCGCTGGCCTGTGTGCCCGCCGACTTGGCCGAGCGGTATCGCGTCCTGCCGCTGGCGATCGAGGACGGCCGGTTGCGGCTGGCGATGGCCGATCCGTTCGATGTGCTTGCCTTGAATGATCTTGCCGTCGTCTGCGGCCTGGAGATCGTGGCGGTTTACGTCCGGCCGAGCGAGTTGGCCGACGCTATCCGCCGACACTATGGCACGTCGGCGGCCCGGATGGCCGACTCGCTCGCCAACGGATCGCGGGACCTCGAGGCGGCCGACGACGAGGGTTCCGTGGGCCACCTGCACGAGTTGGCCCGGGAGCCCTCGCTGATCAACCTCGTGAACCTGATCGTCATGGAGGCGGTCCAGGACGGGGCGAGCGACATCCACATCGAGCCGTTCGAGCGGCAACTCAAGGTCAAATACCGGATCGACGGCGTCCTGCATGAGATGGCTCCGCCGTCCAAGCACCTGCAAGCGGCGATCGTCAGCCGGGTCAAGATCATGGCCCAGCTCAACATCGCCGAGCGGTTCCTGCCGCAGGACGGGCACATCAAGTTTTCCGCCCCTGGGGCCCACGTGGACATCCGCGTCTCGACGGTGCCGACGGTGTACGGCGAAAGCGTGGTGCTGCGGCTGCTGGACCAGAGCCAGACGCGGCGGCAGTTGACCGACCTGGGGATGTCGCCGGCGATGCTCACGTCGTTCCAGACGATCTTGCGCAAGCCGCACGGCAACATCCTGGTCACCGGGCCGACGGGCAGCGGCAAGACGACGACGCTGTACGCCGGCCTGAATCAGATGTACACGCCCGAAAAGAAGATCATCACCATCGAAGACCCGGTGGAGTTTCACCTGGAGGGCGTCAACCAGATTCAGGTGAACGTGAAGCGCGGGCTGACGTTTGCCAACGGGCTGCGGTCGATCTTGCGGCAGGACCCGGACATCATCATGGTGGGCGAAATCCGCGACAACGAGACGGCCGACATCGCGATCCGCAGCGCGCTGACCGGCCACCTGGTGCTGTCGTCGCTGCACACCAACGACTCGGCGGGCGCGATCACGCGGCTGCTGGACATGGGCATCGAGCCGTACCTGCTGGCGACCAGCGTCGAAGCGGTGGTCGCCCAGCGGCTGGTGCGCATCCTGTGCGGGCGGTGCGTCGAGTCGTACCCCATCTCGCCGCAGACGTTGCAGCAACTGGGTCCGGATGCACCGGCGTTCGCGGGAGCGACGCTGCAGCGGGCCCGCGGATGCCAGGAGTGTCACGGCGTGGGCTACCGCGGGCGGGTGGGCATCTTCGAGATGATCCGGGTCACCGAGCCGGTGCGGGAACTGATCTTGCAGCGGCCCGCGAGCAGCCAGATTCGCCAGGCGGCCGGCGCGGACTTCGTGAGCATGAGACAGGACGGCTACCGCAAGGTGCTCGCCGGCGTCACCACGCTCGAGGAGGTCTGGCGGGTCACGCAGGACGTCGAGGAAAACGGCGTGGCGTAACCGGCAGCCCGGTGTGCGATCGGCTTAAGGGCCGGTCATTCGGACCGGCAAGATGCCGGTCCCACACGGACCAGACCGGCAGGATGCCGGTCCCACAGGGACCGAACCGGCAGACTTTTCGCCCTTGACACGCGACGGACGCTTCGCGTCCAAGAGCGACGAAGTCGTGTCGCGCGTCAAGGGTCGCGAATGCCGAGCTTCACGTACAAGGCGGTAACGACGATCGGGCAGGACGTGGCCGGCGAGTTGGAGGCCGCGGACCGGCGGTCGGCGCTGCGCGAGCTGGTCACGCGGGGGCTGAACGTCGTCGAGGTGACGGACAAGCCGGCCCGGGGGTCGCTGCTGGGGCCGTCGGGACCGACGCGAATCCGGGTGCGGCCGCGGCAACTGGCGGTGCTGACGCGGCAACTGGCGATCGCCTTGCAGGCGGGGCTGCCGTTGATGACGGCGCTGGACGTGATCGGCCGCGAACTGGAGCAGCCGTCGGCCAAGGAACTGCTGGCGGACCTGGCCCGCCGGGTGCAGCAAGGGGCGAGCCTGTCGGACGCGCTGGGCGAGCATCCCCGGGTGTTCGAGCCGATGTACCAGCGGCTCGTACGGGTGGGCGAGACGGGCGGCATGCTCGACGAGGTGCTCGACCAGCTCGCCGACATGCTGGAGCGGCGGATTGAACTCCGCGAGCGGGTCAAGACGGCGGCGATCTACCCGACGATCGTGTTGCTGCTGGGCATCGCGTCGGTGGCGGTGATCGTGACGTTCATCGTGCCGCGGATTCTGGCCTCGCTGGGCACGTCGCCGGCGATGATGCCCTGGCCGACGCGGGTGCTGATGTTCGCCAGCGACGTGGTGTTCGGCTACTGGTGGGCCCTGCTGGGCGGGGCGGCGGCGGCGGTGGCGGCCTGGCGCCAGGGCGTGCTGCGGGGGCCGGGGCGGCGCTGGTACGACGGAGTGAAGCTGCGGGTGCCGATCCTGGGTCGGCTGATCCGGCAGCTCGAGTCGGCGCGGTTTGCCCGGAGTCTCGGCATGTTGGCCCGCGGCGGCGTGGCCATCACCGAGTCGATGCCGGTGGTGCGGGACGCCTTGCAGAACACGCTGATCCGCGAGGCGATCCAGCAACTCGGCGAGTCGATCAAGTCGGGTGAATCGATCACCGCCCCGCTGCAGCGGACGGGGCTGTTCCCGCCGTTGCTCGTGCAGATGGTGCGGGTGGGCGAGAACACCGGCCGCCTCGACGAGATGCTGCTGCGGTCGGCGGCGGTGCACGAGGGGCAGGCCCGGGTCACGC
>JACQVT010000586.1 GCA_016209665.1 Planctomycetota bacterium
CGATGGAATCGGCCAGCGCTGCGTTCGCGGAGAGGGTGATTGACCGGGGCGTGCCCACGTCCGAGTTCAGGTATCGCAACGCCCTCTACCACCTGATGACGACCCAGACGAGCTGCTATCGCTACTGGGGCCCGGGCATTTGGACCGATTATGGCCGTGAGTTGTGTCGACGCACGATGGAGATCCTGGAACATGACTTCTGACATTGAGGCGGCATGGGCGGGTACGTAGAGACCGAACCGGCCAGCTCCTGCGTGAATCGAGGTCAGTCAAGATGGGATACACCGAAATGACCCAGTTTTTCCGCTTGACTCTCCCGTTGGGGGAGGCTTTAGCATGTCGCTCGTCGGGGGTGCAACCGACGAGGCAACCATGTTCACCATCGGCGAGTTCTCGAAGATTGTCGGGCTGACGGTCAAGACGCTGCGGTTCTACGCGATCGTGATGCCCACGCGGGAAGTGTACATCAAGGGGCCGGGGATGATCTTCAACGGCAATCCCAGGAACTATCTGACGGAGATACAGATCCCCGTTGAAGCGGGGAACAGTGGAGAGTGAGGGTCCAGCACTGAGAAGTGAGAGGTGAGAAGTGAGAAGTGAGAGAGGAGTGAAGGAGGAGGCAGGAGTCAGGAAGCAGAAAGGGGCGGTGAGAGCATCAGGAGCCGCTGGATATCGCCTGCCATTCCTGCCATCCGGGCGACTCGAGCCCCGGAGGATCGATGCGCAACAGGCCGAGCGAGCTGAAGTAGTCGGCCACTTCTGGCTGATAGATGCTGGTCAGGAAGGCGGGGTCGTAGAGATAGGTCCACACCGCCAGGGAGGTGCCGGCGGGGAGAACGGCGAAGAGCCGCCGGATGAAGTCGGCCTGCTCCTGCTCGCTGCCGGCGCTGAAGAAGCCGGAGGGGGCGGCCGGGGGTCCCAGCTCGACGAATGCTACCGGACGTGACGAGCCGAGACGGGCGCGGATGGGGGCATAGTAGTCATCGGGCAGCGTCGCGGCGGTGAAGCCCGAGTCCGGGCCGTCCAGGGGCACGGACGGATAGCTGCCGAACGCGTAAACGTCACTGATGTCGGCGAAGGGCTGGATCGTCGCCCAGAGACCGTTCGTTTTGACGTTCTCATACTGTGAGGTTATCAGAAATCCCGACGCAGGCAGGTGCGAATCCGGAAAATCTCCCATATGGGCAGCGCGGGCTGCACCCGGAACCCGGGGGCGGCCGATGGCCGTCGAGAACGCCGGGGGCTCGATCGGGACGGTCCTGCTACTCAGCGCGCCGCCCACAGAACACCACACGATATCGGGATGGCGGGACCGGCCGGGCCTGGGATATAATGTCCTGTGAGGTACCTTATGACCTACCGAGGCAAGGTGAAAGGCGGGATGGTGGTGCTGGAGCCGGGTGCTCGTCTGGACGAAGGCGCCGAGGTGGTCGTCGAGCCGGTGGGCTCGGGCGATGAGTACGCGAGCCTTCGGGAGGGCCTGCTCAAGCTGGCCGGCACCGTTAAGGGGTTGCCGTCCGACATGTCCCGAAATCATGACCACTACATCCACGGGGCTCCGAAGAGATGACGCCCTACTTCGGGGACACCTTCTTCTTTCTGGCCCTGCTCGTGGAGGGCGACGAAGCCCATCAACGAGCCGTTCAGGCGATCAGCGACCTGAAACGCGACCTCTACACGACCACATGGGTCCTGACGGAAGTCGCCGACGGAATCGCCCCACGCGACACGCGGGGCAGTTTCATTCCCTTGCTCCGGTTCCTGCGGAGCCACCCGAAAGTGGTAATCGTGCCGACGGCCGATGACCTGTTCGACCGTGCAGTCGACCTCTACGGCAACCGGCCGGACAAGGACTGGTCCCTCACCGACTGCATCTCGTTCGTGGTCATGCAGGACCGCGGGCTCACCGAAGCCCTGACCGGCGACCACCACTTCGAGCAGGCGGGGTTCGTGGCCCTGCTCAAGTGAACCGGTCGAGCATCGCACAGTGGGTAGCGTCGTTGGCACCCCCGTCGGGGCGAAGCATCGACGCAGAGAGGCGATCGTTGTCCATGACCGGCCAGCAGATCCATGCCGAGCTTGCCGCCCGGGGTATCCGTATCTTCATCGAGGACCAGCCGGATGGCTTCGGTCATTTCGGTTGGGAGAGCAAGGGTTGATCTCTCACCAGGTAGACGCCGATCGCCCGCATCGCCACCATTTGCGCGAATGCGCACAGGCGGAGGCGTACGGCGACGCTGCCCAGGCCCGCCGAATCGTCTCCTGCCAAGGAACGGGCGACGCGGGGAGTGGGGCTGGTGATGCGGAGCTACAACCAGTCGAACTTGTGGCTGAAGGCGTGGCAGTAAACGCCGATCGCCCGCATCGCCACCACTTGGGCGAAAGCGCGCAGAGCGAGGGCTACGGCCAGAATAAGCGGATCAAACGAGGTATCCTCCGCCAGGACACTGGCGGCGAACACCAGCACGGCCGCCGCCCCGTAAACCAACAGCACGGTACAGCCATAGGGAATAGCGGTCCTGATCGCGGTCACCACCATGCGGTCCACCCGCGCCAAGGACTTGGCATCGCCCATCACCAGAATCAATACCATCATTGGCCACAGACAGAGGCCCAACATCGCCAGAACGGCGATGGGGAGCAGATGCCCCGAGGATCCAACGCCGGCGGCGGAACCGATCCAGGCGACACCGATGCAGTACAGGAGGGCGGGGGCGAGGGCCAGCAGGCACGTACCGACGAAGGCACACAACGGCACGCCGAACGACTGCCACCAATCCTCGATCCCCTCCGTCAACGGCAGGGGCGGGAGTTCCTTGTCACCCTCGGCGGCCTGGCGCACAACGTTCAAGGAAAACGCGGCGAACACGCCTTCGCAGACGGCCAGGACCACCAGGCCCAGCACGGTAAGACGTAATCTGCCCGTCGCGAGGAGATAACCGCTGCCAACCGTCCCGACGGTGAGTACTGCCCAGGCGACTATGAATCTGAACAAGCTGCGCGGACGTGCCAGAACGAGAAACACGCCAGGCAGTGCACTGAAGAAGCCGAGCAGGCTCCCTGGTGGTCGCTCGCCGACCTCGTCCTGCCCGGCAGACCCGGCGGCCGGAACGATGGCGGGGGTGGGTGCCGAGTTCGGAACAGTCGTACGGGGCGACCGGTCCGCGGGCAGGGCGTCGCCGTGTTCGATCTCGCGGAGGGCGGCCAGCGAGAACTCGCTTTCCGATGGCTCGGCCACATGAACCGTGAACGATTGGCCGCACTTCTTGCAGCGTGCCCGCTGACCGTGGGCGGACGCCTTCACGTTGTACCTCGCACCACAGGCGCACGACGCGGTTGGCATGACCATATCCTCCGCTGCACCGGCCACTGGGGCGCCATGGGGCGTCGTGCGGCCACATGGCCTTCGGCCCCGGCGCCGCGAACGGCTCGACCATGAGCCCGGCCCGGTTCCACCAGCGCTCGACGGGCCAGCCGCTCAGCAGGCAATCTTATCTACTGGTGGCTCTTCCCGCGAATCCGCAGGCAGAGAGAGGGCCAACCGCCCCATCGGTCGAACCTGTGATGCAAGCCCGGTGCGTTCACCGCGTTCACCTCTAGCTCCACGATTGACCGGGCGGGCGAATCTGGTAGGCTGGCGCACCTAACTATTGTGGCGGCAAGTGGATCGGATTCTCACCGAGTTTTCGCCCGGCCGTGGGTCGAGGATCAGGCTATGAGGATTGGGTTCAGTACGTCGGTCTGCCCGGAGTGGGACCTGCCGACGATCATCGAGCAGGCCAAGACGCTGGGCTATGAGGGCGTCGAGTTGTACGGACTGGGCGGGCATCTGCATTTGCCGACGAGCCCGGCGCTGGCGGACTCAACGGCAGTGAGGGCGTCGTTCGAGGCGGCGGGGATCGGCCTGGTCAACGTCGCGACCGACTGCTCGTTCGGCTGGCCGGACCGGCGGACGGTCGCGGACCATAAAGCGCGGTTGCGGGAGACGATGGCCCTGGCGAAGCGGCTGGGTTGTCCGAACGTGTCCATCAAGTCGGGCCGCGTACCGGCGTTTGGCAACCGGGATCCGGTGCTGGGCCGGATCGTCGCCGCTCTTCGCGAGTTGGCGCCGGAGGCGGCGGACCTGGGCGTGTGCATCCTGGTCGAGAACGACGGCGACCTGGCGCTCAGCCGCGACATGTGGTACATCGTGGACGCGGCAGGGCATCCGGCCGTCCGCTGCCTATGGAATCCGACGAACGCCTGGGTGGCGGGCGACACCCACGGACTGGCGGTGCCGCGGCTCGGCCGGTGGTCGCGAGTCGTGCACCTGGTGGACATAGCGATCAACTCCGCTGTCGCCGCCGATGGGCGGCCATCCCAGGATCCCACGGATAGCCGAGCTGGACCGGCTGTCTTCGACCCTGAGGCTCAGACCCGAAGGGGAAGCCGGTCCCACACGGGGGCAAGCGGCTCCGCCACGGCTTGCGGGACGAGCCGCAACTACGTCGCACCGGGGCAGGGTCAGGGTCAGGCGGACCTGGCGCGGTTCCTGTTGCTGACGCGAGGCATCGGCGCGGAGCCCTGGCTGATCGTCGACTGGCCGCAGGCCGCCGGCCCCGCGAACCCCACCGAGTTGCTGCCCACCGCGCCGGCCTGGATCAGGGACCAACTGACGAAGATCGCGCAGGCCGCCGAGCTTTCGGCCTACAAGGGCGACAAGAACGCGCCGCGCTTCCCGTCCAGCGGTGCCCGGGCGGCAGCGCATGGTTGAGCGGAACGGCAACACGGGCGGACCTCCCGGCGTTCCGAGCGGCCGCCTCCCGATCGGTTTGACGTTGTCCATGGTGACGATCGGTTGCTCGCTCGGGCTGATGGTGGTGGTGTGGAACGTGGGCCGGCCGACGGCCAACCCCCTCGCGTTCATCGCCCACGCCTCGGCGGTGTTGTGCGTCGCCTGGGGCATTCTGGCCCACGTCCTGTGTCGGCGTAAGCCACGGCTGGCGGCGAGTCCCTACGGACACGACTTGATCGCGGTGTTGCAGGTGACGCAGCTCGTGCTGGGACTGGCGGCGAGCGTGGTCATGTTCTACGTCGCGACGACGGCGGTGTTGACGCGGATCCCATCGCTGCCGTTTTTCGCATACGAAGCGCGCCTCCGCGTGGAGGTGTGGCCGACGGGTCTGCTCGACGTCGCGCTGGTCGCGGTGGCG
>JACQVT010000598.1 GCA_016209665.1 Planctomycetota bacterium
GCAAGCGAGTGGGTCGTGTCTACCCGTCGCTGGCGCTGGGGGCTCTGAAAAGCCCACGTCGGTGTCGCCGCCCAGACTGTCACGCACCCGATCGTTCCCGCTGGCGGCCGATTCTTCGAACGCGGCGGGGAACGCCTATACTATGACAGCGACCCGGGTCCAGGCAGACCGAATCGGCGAGGTAATCTGATGCATGAATTCGTGGGGACATGGTTGACTCACACCTGGGAGGTCACGCGACAAGCCGCGCCGTGGCTGGTCTTCGGGTTCTTCTTGGCCGGGCTGATCCACGTCTGGGTGCCGGTGGAGAAGGTCGCCGCCCATCTGGGCCGCCGGACGTTCGGCGGGGTACTGAAGGCTGCCCTGCTGGGCGCGCCGCTGCCTCTGTGCTCGTGCAGCGTGATCCCCGTGGCCTCATCGCTGCGGCGAAGCGGCGCGTCGCGCGGGGCGACGGCGGCATTCCTGGTCAGCACGCCCGAGACCGGCGTGGATTCCATCTCGGTGACCTACGCGCTGCTGGGGCCGGTGATGGCCGTGCTGCGGCCGGTGGCAGCCCTGCTGTCGGCGGTGACCGCCGGCGGGCTGATCAACCGACTCGATCCGCAGCGCGAGCGGGCGCCGGCCGCGCTTCAACTCCAAACCACCGGCGGCGGAACTCCCGAGAAACCAACCTGTCCCCACTGCGCACCGGCGGCAACGGCCGCCCGGACCGCGCAACCGCCGACATCGAACCATTCAGATTCGCCCGCCGGCCTGGCGAGCCGCCTGGGCGTCGCCTTGCGGTACGGGTACGTCGACATGTTCGTCGACCTGTCGATCTGGCTGGTCATCGGGTTTTTCCTGGCCGGGCTGGTATCGGCCATCGTGCCTGAGGGCTTCCTCGAGACCCACGTCGGATCGGGCTGGCTGGCGATGCTGCTGGTGCTGGCGATCGCCCTGCCGTTCTACGTCTGTGCGACGTCCTCGACGCCGATCGCCGCCGCCCTGATCGCCAAGGGGCTCAGCCCGGGAGCGGCCCTGGTGTTTCTGCTCGCCGGGCCGGCCACCAACATTGCCACCATGGTCGTCGTCGGCAAGGAACTGGGCCGCCGCAGCCTGGTGATCTACCTGATCAGCATCGTGACCGTCGCGGTCGCTCTGGGCCTGCTGGTCGACCTGGTGCCCGGACTGCCGGTGCTGGCGACGGCACACGCCGGCCACGACCACGGCACGGCCAGCGGGTCGTCGTCCGTCGCGGCCGTCGTGTTCACGCTGCTCGTGCTCAACGGCCTGCGCGGCCGGTATCGGCGCCGAACGCGGTCCACCGCCACGCCCGACGCGCAGCCCGTGCCGACCGTGGCCCAGCCGGCCTGCCATCATTCTTGAACGGGAGGACACCATGGAGTGCAAGAAGGAAACCAAGTTACCCTTGAGCTGGGTGTTGTCGACCCACTTGAAGTCGACTTCGGGGGGAGCGGCCGGGTCCTTGAAGCCCACGATTGATCGGGGGATGGCCAGTTCGATCTCGTTGCCGTTGACGCGGCAGGGCACGTCGGCGGCGGGCTGGAACGTGAAGTCGCCGCGGCAGGATTCGATCGTGGACGTGGCGGCGTCCTTGATCCGGCGGTTGACGATGTAGTCGTAGCCCTGCCAGCCGGTCGCGGGGTCGCGGTCGGCGTCGATCAGCAGGAGCATCCAGTCGTGGCCCTCCGCGGGCGAGATCGGCCGGGCGGTACGAGCGTAGAAGTACACGGAGGCGGCGTCGGCGGCCACCTTGAGCTGAATGCGCACAGCCGCCTGCCGCTGGCGTTCTGGGCGATACCGAGCGGCCCACCGTTGACATTCCGCGCGTGGTCTCGCAGGATGCGGTTCATGCCGTCTGCCGCCAGGTCATTCGGGTTCAGTTGCCGCCGGGCGGTGACGTTGAGCGAGACGCTCGTGGCCGGCGCGCTGGTGGGTTTGCTGGTGGTCGTCGTGGCCATCGGGATGGATGCCATGCGCACCGAACTGAAGCGGCGGCAGGCGATCGCCCTGCTGGCCGCGCTCGATGAGGCGTTGACGGCCTACCATCAGGCGACGGCTCAATGGCCGCCCGACCACGCGTTGCCGCCGACTCCTGGCCGACCCGGCCCGGCCATCGATCCCGACGACGATGGCAGCGGCGACCGCATCATCGTGGTGCTCGCCGCCGTGGCTGAGTCCCGCGCGGTCCTGCAGAGAGTCCCGAATATCCTGCGCCTGCCCGGCGAAGGCGGTGGTTCGTCCACAGAGGCGGGCAGGGATGCCCGCCCCCCCAACCTGCGTGTCCCCGGCGAAGGCGGTGGTTCGGCCACGCGGCCCGGGGGGGCAAACTGGGGGACGGTGGTCGACCCCTGGGGTCGGCGGCTTCGCTGTCTGACCGCGACGAGTCCGTCGGCCACCCATCGCAAGGCGGTGGCCGCCAACCGGAACCGCCCGATCTTCATCAGCGCCGGGCCCGACGGCCGGTTCGGCTTCACCGACGTGTCCGCCGCTTCCGACAACCTGCGCAGCGATGAGCCGAGCCGATAAGGGCATGAGTTTGCTATGACATCGGCTGCCCACACTGGTCGCAGCGTTTCATGGACACATCGGCATCTCGAATCGGCCCCCTGGGCCTGAGTCTTTCGATTGGAGCCTGCTCGCGCTACTTCTTTCCGCGGGCGGCGAACAGGCCGCTTTCGCTGCCGACGACGAAGCTCTCCGCGACGCGCTTGAGCGTCTCCCAGTGCTTGCGGATGCGGGTGGCCTCGTGGACTGCGATCGCGCCGTCGTCGGCGATCGACCGGCTGACCTCCTCGAGCATGTCGCTGAATTCCTTGACGAGCTGCTGCGTCCCCACCAGCAGATCGGTGTGGAAGTTGCGGACGTCCACCTCGGGGTTGGGCGCAAAGAATCCGCCGGCCTGCCGGCACAGCCAGTTGACGACGTCCATGTCGCCGGTCAGGTGGACGATCTGGGCCAGCCGGTCCAGGGGATTGCGGGCACCGCTGGAATCGGGGTCCTCGGGATCGAAGGGCTGACACCACTTGTAGACCAGGGCGGGCGACAGCTTCAGCTCCGCCGCCAGGGCCTTGACGCCGATCTTGTCCGTCGCCTGCCTGAGGACCTCGTCGCTGCCTTGCATTGTGTCACCCGCCATCGCACCCCCTGGACTAGTCTCCGTGAATGCGGCGACAATGTAAAGCGCGCAGGGGATGACCCGTGGTCCAGACTCGTCGCCAGATTGAAGCGCTGTTGAACGAGGCCGGCATCCGCCCGCTCAAGCGGTTCGGCCAGAACTTCCTGATCGACGGCAACCTCATCCGCAAACTGGTTTCAGCGGCGGGCGTCCGGTCCGACGACACCGTGTTGGAGGTAGGGCCGGGCACCGGCTCGCTCACCGAGGAATTGCTGGCCGCGGCCGGGCACGTCGTGACGGTGGAAATCGACAAGGGCCTCGCGGCGGTTTGCCGCGGCCGCTTCGGCGGCAACGAGCGGTTCACGCTGCTGCACACCGACGTCCTCCAGCGCAAGAGCGAGATCACCCCCGCAGTGTTGGATGTGCTGCGGGCTCGGCAGGCACGGCTGGGCGGCCGGATGATGTTGGTGGCGAACCTGCCCTACCAGGTGGCCACACCCCTGCTGGTGGACCTGTTGCTGGGCGACGATAGGGTCTCGCCCCTGTGTTTCACCGTGCAGGCGGAGGTCGCCGACCGGCTGGTGGCCCCGGCGGGTACCAAGGAATACGGTCCGATCAGCATCTATGCCCAGGGCTTTGCCGAGGCGACGCGGATCGCCCGCCTCCCGCCCGAGGTGTTCTGGCCCGCGCCGCAGGTGGAATCGGCCATGCTGCGGCTTTCCGTCCGGTCGGGTCCGCCGGGCATGGCGCCGGCCAAGCGAGGTTTGGCCGAGGTCGTCCACGCCTGTTTCCTCCACCGACGCAAGACGCTCCGTCGGAATCTGCGGACGATCATGGATGATGAGACGCTCGACCGCGTCGCCCGCGACGGCCGGTGGGACCTTCACGACCGGCCCGAGCAACTCACCGTCGCCCAGTGGACCGAGCTGGCGGGATTTCTGGCTGAGCGTTCGCGCCGGAAGTAGGATGAGTACCGGTGCCTTAGGCCCAGGAATCCAAATCCCTGGGCTTGAGGCGCGCCACACGCGGGAAGCTGGGTGCCTCGTATGGAACCGGTGAGGGTGGGCCTGATGGGATTGGGTCGCGGCGGCCGATTGTTGGCCGAGGCGATCCTGGCCAGTTCGTGGTGTAAGCTGGTGGCGGTGGCCAGCGTGCATTCGGACCGCGTCGAACGGTTCGGGGAGGACCATCCCGGCATCGTTACCCACGACGACTTCCGGTCGCTCATCGTCAGCAGCCCGACCGAGGCGCTGTTTGTGGCCGTGCCGCCGTTTCTGAGGGTCAATTATCTGCCATTGGCGGCGGAACGGGGTCTGCCGGTCTTCATGCTGACCCCCGCGGCCCGCCGCTTCGACGAGGCCCTGGCCCTGTTGGGACCGTTCGAGGCCGCCGGCTGCCCCATCGTCGTGTCCCGGGCGTGGGGGGTCGAGCCCGCCCTGCACCCCGACAGCCTCGGTCTGGATCAAGTGGGCCGGTTCTTCCTGGCCCGGGCCAACGCCGCCGCCTGCCTCGAGGAGAACTTCGACTGGCGGGGCGACTCTCAACGGGCTGGCGGGGGGGTGCTGTTGTACCATGCCTACGGCTTGATCGACGTGATCGTGCAGGCGATGGGCACGCCCAGCACGGTCTATGCCGCGCTCTCCGGGATCTCACGCCCTGGCACGCGATTCCCGTACGATACCGAGGATACAGCGGCCGTCGTGTGTCGTTATGCGAACGGGGCCCTGGCCACCGTCAGTGCCTCCTGGACGACTGGTCCGGCCGACTGGTCTGTCGACTTATGCGGCACGGGTGGCTCGATCCACGTCGATGCGGGGAATGTGGCCTTGCGAGACCGTACGGGCGAACGGGACCTCGCCCGCCACGCCCGGTCGGTCAACCCACTCGCCGTGCAGGTCGACGAGTTCCTCAGCACGGTGTGCAGCAATCCCCGCAACCTCCGCGGCACGCTCCGCCAGCACCTGCCGGTCGTCGCCACCATCCAGGCCGCCTACCTGTCCGCCCGCACCGGCCAGCCGGAGAGCCCGGGCACCATCTTCGCCATGCACAACGTCCGCGAGCCCCTACCGCCGAAATAGGATTTCTGCAGGTTTCTTTCTTGACTCCGTCTAACCGTGCATCTTGAAACCCTGGAAACCGACCGGCTGTCTTCGACCCTGAGGCCCAGACCCGAAGGGGAAGGCGGTCCCACACGAGTTTCAGGATGCACTCCAAACCGGCGCCGCCGCCGAGAAAAGGGACTGTCCAAACCGGCGCCGCCGCCGAGAAAAGGGACTGTGAATTCATCCCGCCGCTTGGAACAGTTGAACCACGAAGAGCACGAAGCTCACGAAGAGGCCTCACTCCTCCGCCGCCTTGGTGTCCTTCGTGTTCTTCGTGGTGGACTCTCTGCCTGCGTTCCTCCGCGTGAATCCGCGTGATCTGCGGTCGGAGAGCAGACGTACCGACTGCTGATCCGCGCCGATGAACACACCTCAACAGCCAGTTCTCGCGAAAAAGACTCCCGACCCCTTTGCTCCAGCCCATCTCC
>JACQVT010000609.1 GCA_016209665.1 Planctomycetota bacterium
CAGTTCGAGCGGCGGACGGTCCGTAAGACCTACCTCGGCGTGGTCGAAGGCTCGCCGCAACTCGACAGCGACGTGATCAACGCCACGCTGGCCTCGCATCCGACCATCAAGGACCGCTACATCATCCCCGGCTGCCATGCCGGCGTGCTCAGCCGGCTCGGCAAGGAAGCCATCACCGAGTACGAGGTCGTCGAACGGTTCCGCGGCTACGCCCTCGTGCATCTGCATCCGCGGACCGGGCGTACCCACCAGTTGCGAGTCCACATGTCGTACATAGGCCATCCGATGGCCGGCGATACGTTCTACGGCGGCCACCACGTCTCCGAACTGCTCCTGACCGGCCGGGGCAGCGAGTCGCCCATCACCAACCAGCAGGCCCTGCACGCCTATCGGATTCGGTTCAAGCACCCCATCCTGGAGACGACCATGGAGCTGGAGGCGCCTCCGCCCGAGGACCTGGCCACCCTCATCCGCCTACTCAGACACCACCGGTCGCTCTGACCGCCCGAATCCCGTGATCCCACCAGCCCCCCACCTCAGGCGTGCCGGATGATTCAGCATCACTGACAGCCTGTAAGCGACAACGGTACGAACGCCATTCTTCAGGTGCAAATAAATGTCGTAAATCGGTTGGACTTGCTTCCCTTGACGAACTGACGGCCTAGAATAGTGCGGTTGCTTCCCCCTTTGGGCCGTCCGACTGCGGTTGGACGGCCAACGGCTATTCGCGGGCGTCGGCAACCTACCAATGATCCTGGTTTACCCCGACCGGGATATAGCCGACGCAAGCGATGGCTAGCCGATGGCCCCGGTTCCCCCTACCGGGGCTTTTTTTGCGCGCGGGCCGAAAACTGCGTTGGCGAGCCGATGTTCGCGAGAGTCTCAATCCGAGTTGTCCACCGGCCGCCTGCCCGGCACGGCGGGCCACCCGACGTTTGGTCGGTCAGGATGGAATGGGGACGCCTTTGCGGACCGCTTCCCGACGGAGCTTGTCCACTGCGGCCAGGGATTCCCTGTCGGGCCGAACCGTTCCCCGCTCCCACCGGGAGACGGTCAGCTTGTGCACACCCACGGCTTGGGCAAACTCGCTCTGCGTCATCCCGAGCGCGACCCGCAGCGTCGCCAGATAGCCCGGCGTCGCGGGACGATCGTTCACCGACAGGGCCAACGCCTGAATGCGGTCGAGGAACCGCATCGCCGCGGGACGAAAACCGATTTCTCCCGACCGGTCCCGCGTCATCCATTTGCCGGGGATTTCAACGAAGATTCTGCGTCCATCCTTCAGCCGCATGACATAAGGGTAGTCCGGCGCCGCCGGCACCTTCGTCACCCGATCGGGCCGGAGTCGCCTCGGGCCTCGCCGCGGGGGCCGTCCGCCTTTACGGCGTGTGCGATGCGACGGGTTTGCTGTTCTCGTAGGCATCCGTTCACCTCAGTAGATGGTCACGAAGACCGTCACGCTGCCGTGCTCGTCCGTGTCCAGGATGCAGACCGCTTCCAGCGGTTGCCCGTCGGCTCCGGCTCCCGCGACGATCCACTTGGGCCGGCCCAACGTCTCCGGGCCGCCGTCCCGGACGTCGTCCGGCTGTTCCAGCACGGCCAGCACGTCGGTCCACATGAGGTTTCGTGCCCGCAGACTGTCGGAGAAGTGCGGCAGAACAACCACGCGGTCCGCCTCGACACATTCGCGGATGACTGCCAGCGCTTCGGCCGCTTCGGAACGCATCGTCATGAAGTATACACCACAGTAAGCACGATGTCAAAACGTCGGGGGCCAGGGCTTCGGTCTCAGCCGTCCCACCGTTCGCCGACGGCGATCCAGCGCCAGCTACCAGACAAACGAGCAACCAACCCAAAAAACGGGCGCCGTGCGGACAAAAACCCACCCATCAACACACCGGGCGGGTCGAATGCCCCCGGGAAGGACCCGCAGCGGTCAGGCCGTCGGGCCTGCCGGTCCCCACGCCGCCGCCTGTTGCGTCTGCAACCGCTTGTCCGCTCCGCTCTGCCAGATCGCCCACGGGTTCTTCGCTTTCTTGGATCGCCGGACGCTGCCCGCCAGCTCCACCAGGTCGGCCCCCAGCTCGTTGCGGTCTGGCCGGGGGAACAATCGCCGTGCAAGGGCCTCCAGGGCGGACGCGTGGTTTCTGTAGGCGGCGCCCCCGCCGCCGATGGCCCCGCCGATGGAGCTACAGAAAACCTTGACGAATTGGTCGCTGGTCGGGCACACAGCAAGGTTGGCAGGGCATCCGTTCTGCCGGCCGGGTTCAGATCGTATCCGTGACGGTTCAGGCGGTCTGGGGCCGGCCATGAACCTCGGTTCAGCGGGCGCATGGGTCTGGACGGCCTGTTCATTCGGATGAGGCGGCTTTCAACGCTCATCTGTTTGTTCCTTTGCCCTCCTGCGCCAACATTGCTTCCAGCCTGGCCAGCCGTGCTTTCAGATCCTTCAACTCGCTCTCGATGTCAGCGCGGTCAGGAGCAGGCTTTTCCGCCTTTCCCGTTGTGGCTGGTTTATCGGAGGCGGATACCACTTGCCCGGCGGAAGACTTCGACACGCCTGCCGATGCGCTCTCCGGCGCGGCCCCGTAGGCGGTGGGGATGTAGACCAGGCTGAGCCTGATGTTCAGCGCAGTCCAGTCCTCCAGGATCTCGTGCCCGATGACCGAGATGGTGACAAGGCCGGCGCTCACGGGGAAGATGCGTTGAACCGTGATCGGTATGACGAAGGGACCCGCGGGCAAGCCCGCGTGCACGAAGCCGGCTGCCGAGTACGAAGGCGAACTCCCATCGGTCAGGCCGAATTCAGCCGAGCTGGCCCCGGTGATGCCGTGATCCACCCGCGCGTTGGTGGTCGCGATCGCAAAAACGTAGCCCGCGGCCGGGGCGTTGATGTCCACGGAGAGCAGCGTCGTGAGGGATTCTGTCAGTGAATGTGACGCGTCGAAACCGACAGCAATCCCGGGCTCGTCGCCGATTTCCGGGGCGCAAATGGCGCCCTCCGGCAGGCTGACGGTGTCATTACCTGGAATAGACGGCTTCATGTTGAAGGTGGCCGAGCGCACGCTTCCGGTGATGCGCACCACGGGCTCTTCACTGCCCGCATTGCCCAGAACCTCGAAACCGGCATCGCCGCCACCCCGGTTCACGCGGAGATGGCCGCCGGACAAGTCCTGACTCGCCTCCAACAACACCGCCGGGAGGCCGCCCTCGCCCTCATGGACAAGGACGCTTCCACCACTCGAATCGGCGAAAACGGCCACAAGCGGGTCTTTCGATGCGATGCCGTACACATTCAGCCAGCCGTCGCGGGTGCTCGATCCCACGTGCAGCACGTGATCGGCCACCACGGCGGGCCGACCCGTCTCCGCGACCGCGTAGAGGCCGGTGCCTTCGCTGCTCTTGCTTTGAAAGTACCCGCCATAATTCTGCCCGGTGGACGAACCCGCGATTCCAAAGACGCCACGCCCGGTCTTGCTCTCGGCCAGGCCGTAGACGCCTGAAGTTGCGCCCGTGTCGGCGCTGGCCTGTCCATAAACCCCGCGGCCGGATGCGCTGTTGCTCTGGCCGTACACGCCGTAGGTCTCGCCGGAGTCAGGTTTCGCCACCCCCTGAACCCCACCTCCTTGCGTGCTGTCACTCTCGAACTTACCTCCATAAGTAAAGCCGGTGGTCGCGGTGGCTATCCCATAAACGCCCCGACCGTCGTTACTGTCGCTCTGGCCGTAAACTCCGTAGTTCCTGCCCGATTCGGAGCTGGCCCAGCCGTGCACGCCGCGGCCGGCTGCGCTGTCGCTCAGGCCGTAGAGGCCGTAGGTCGTGCCCGACCCCGAGGATGCCCAACCGAACGCGCCCACGCCGCTGGTGCCGCCGCTCTGGAACCAGCCGCCGTAGTTCTTCGCTCCCGTGGTGGCGGTGGCTGTTCCAAATACACCGCGGCCGGTGGCGCTGTCACTCTGGCCATACACGCCGCTGGTGTTGCCCGCGGTGGCGCTGGCGATCCCGAAGACGCCGCGGCCTGAGGTGCTGCTGCTGCGGAACAATCCGCCCTCGGTCGTACCGGTGGCGGCGGTTGATGACCCGGAAACGCCAGTACCGACCGCGGTGCCGGAGATCGCCAGGCCCGTACCCGTGTTGTGGATTGAGAAGACAGGAATAAACGCCGAGGCGCTCGCGACGAGAGGCAGGCGGAGACCGTCGGCGGCCTGGGCATTCAGCGCGAACAGCGCATGGGGCGTGCCGGTCAATTCCTGGCGTGGCGTCAGCGGCGTGTAAGGCTCGACGCTCTCGCCCGGCCGAACCGCGATGCCCAGCCATCGCCTGTTCCCGTCATAGACGCTGCCGAAGTCGAGCGTCACCGTGAACAGACCGCCGGTCACCGTTACGTCATCCACCGTCAGGGTTGGTCCTGCCTGCACGCCGGCGGTCGCGTCGTCAAACAGGCTGAACTCGAAGTCATACGGCCCGTTGGCCGGGCTGC
>JACQVT010000610.1 GCA_016209665.1 Planctomycetota bacterium
ACCACGGCTCCTCCACGGTCTACTTCACCGGTGCGGGCGGCTCGACCCTGGACGGCCTCCCGGCCACCTTCGACATGGACGGCGGCTCGGCCTACCGCTTCTACAACCTGACCATCGCCGGCGGCACGGCCGCCGGTCCGGTGCGCATGGACGCGGCCGTCGGCCTGACGAACATGGAGATCCTCAACAACCTCACGCTCTCCGACACCGCCAGCATCGACGGCTCGGGCGCGGTCCCGCCGAACCCAGGCGGCGGCAACCTCTACAACCTGGTCGTCGGCCACCTGCGCATGGGCGGGGCCAACCGGCTCTTCGCGGCCACCAACCTGGCGCCGCTGGGCTTCACCTGGGACTGCCAGGCGGGCGCGGTCTTCGACGTGGATCTCGCCGCCGGCCTGGTGCGCATCGGCAAGAACCTCGCCCCCGCCGGCACCTGCACCTTCAAGGGCCCCGGGGCCAACAACTTCTTTGACCTGCACATCACCGACACGGCCACGCTGTTCATGAGCACGGGCCCAGCCCAGTTCCGCGTGCGGACGATAGGCGCCACCCGCGGCACCCTGACCATGGAAGGCAACCTGGACTGCGGCCTCTTCCCCACGGGCATCGCCAACCTCATCTCCATGGAAGGCACCTGGAACAGTCCTGGGCCTGGGGTATTCAAGCAGGGCCAGTCCATCTGCGACTTCACCACCTCCAACGGCCTGGGCGTCCCGGCCCACCTCTCCACCGTCGGCGCGCTGATGCCCAACGCCCTGACGCGCTTCCACCGCGTGCATATCTCTGGCCTCTTCGACGCCCAGGCGCGGCAGAACTACGAGGTCGAATATGAATGGAAGGCCAACACGGACAACTTCGATGCCAACGATGCCTTCACCCTGGTCGCGACCTTCGTGAACGACGCGGTCGTCAACGCCCTGGCGCCGCCCGGGGTGGCGCCGGTCATACGCGGCCTGGCGCGCAGCTCGTTCTATAACCTGACCATGGCCAACGGCCCCAACACCCTGCAAATCGATGGCGCCGACAAGACCGATTTCCGGGTCAAGAACCTGCTGCTGCTCAATGGGCCGCTCAAGTGCAACAGCGTCGATGCGCTTAACCCCAACGTCATCACCATCAACAGCACGCTCACGAACAACAGCAACATCCTGCCGGGCACGGCCTCGCGCTTCGAGTTCTTCAAGACCCCCACCGGCGGAGCCTGCAGCATCACCGGCGCCAACCCCGTGGCCTTCGACGACCTCACCGTGCTGGACACCCACCCGGCCTTCTACGGCGGCGGAGCGGGAGCCACCACCTTGACCTGCAACCTCTCCAACCTGGTGCCTAGCCTCAAGGTGCTCACGGTCTCGGGCAATATAGACATCGCCGCGGCCAGCACCCTGGTCATCAACCGGCTCAATACCTTCAAACTCCTCAACGCCGGCTCGACCCAGACCATCCAGGGCATCTTGCAGATGGAGCAGTTCTCCACCTTGTTGCTGGACACCAACCTCACGCTGGCCTTCGGGACCTTGCAGCCGCCCGGCAGCGCCCACGGCGCCAAGTTCGTGGTCAACGGCATCGAGGGCGAGGATGTCATCATCGACTCGGTGGACCAGGTCACCCCGGGCCGCTACGCCTTCCAGGTCTTCGGGACCATCAACGCGAAATTCTTCAAGTTCATCCGCATGAAGGCCAGCGGCATCGAGCTCTGGGGCAATATCCTGTCGCTGGAGGCGGGCACCTTTGATCGGGGCGTGAGCACCAACAAGTCCACCACGGCGGTGGACCCCGCCACCGCGGCCGATCCCTACAACGCCAACGCGACGTTGGTGCGCCTGGAATGTCAGAACTTGGTGCTCACGGCCATCGGCACCCTGGAGGCCCGCAACTGTCGCTTCCTCAACTCCGACGGTCTGGTGGACCCGCCCTACAACGTCACGCGCACCACCAACGACAACGACATCCTTCCCAATGGCCCCACGGTCTTCACCTTCCGCAACTGGGTGGGCATCCTGGGCGGCGAGGGCAACGACCGCGAGGTGGACAACACCGTGCTCACCGCCGACGCCAACATCGGCAACACCACCATGACCGTGCTGGACGCGCGCACCTTCGTCAATGCCGCCGCC
Source organism: Planctomycetota bacterium (assembly GCA_016209665.1). Classification (GTDB taxonomy): domain Bacteria; phylum Planctomycetota; class Phycisphaerae; order UBA1845; family PWPN01; genus JACQVT01. The sequence goes on from JACQVT010000610.1 coordinate 2,115, forward strand.
CAGTCGGTGATCATGGACCCGGGCGGCATCAACAAGACCGTGCAGTACTCCTTCCTGACGGACAACCTCTTGCCCACCTTCGACACTCTCTTGGCAGTGCCGGCGGCCGGGCCCAATTCCATCGACCAGCTCTATCCCACGGGCACCACCGTCGAGGCCGGCCCCGACAACATCGCCTGGCTCATCACCATCGACCGCTTCTCTTTGGCCTCGGATTCGGGCGAGAGCTCGCTCAACGCCACCAACGTCCCCACCGGCACGCCGGCGCGCCTGAAGATCTTCGCCCACGACAACCTCAACAAGATCATCCCCGAGTACCAACCCGCCTCGGGCATACAGGTCTCCCTGGACGACGACGATAACGCGGTCACGACCTTCGCCAACCGCACGGCCTTCTTCTTCGACCGCCTGTTCGGTCGCGATGGCCTGGTGCCCTTCGAGTACGTCTGGTCGCGCAACGGCGCCGACCTGCCCACGCCGCGCGAGGGCGCCGGGGCGGCCATGGTGGACCTGTTCGCGGCCGGCAAGGGCATCTACCTGGTGGGTGGACGGCGCGAACCTTTGTTCGCCAAGTTGAACGGGGCCATCGTGCATACGCGCCTGCTCACGGACATCGATCAGAGTTTCAACACCCCCGGCCCGGCGCAGTTCGATGTGCTCAGCGCCGCGGGCCTGCCGGCTGCCGGCACGATCAATATCGGTGGCGACGAGATCGCCTACACCATCACTTCGGGCAATACCCTGCAAGGCGTGAGCGGCATCGATGCCAAGCACTACAGGAG
>JACQVT010000590.1 GCA_016209665.1 Planctomycetota bacterium
CGTCGGGACGGCCGGGATGGACCAGAACGCGGTAGCGCAGGATCAGCTCCTTGCCGGCGGGCAGCGTGTAGGGCTCGCTCCACAGCGGGGCCGGGCTGAAATAGCCGAACTTCGGTTGGTCCATGATCACGTCGTGCCAATAGGACGGATACCGCAGGTTGCCGGGATGGTCGAACACCGCCACGCCCGCGGTCGTGCCGGTGATCGTGCTGACCAGGCTGAAATCGGTCCAGCGGGCGTGCTGCCCGTGGGCGTGCTCAGCCATACCCTTGCCGGGGACGTCGCGGCGGTTTTCGCTGTCGAGCAGTTGCCAGTCGCGCGAATCCTTGCTGATACGGACGGATAGCCCCGCGTAGCCACCGCCGGCCGTCCCGCCCTTGAGGTGCGCGTCCTGGTCCGCGGCGGCGAATGCGCTCGCCCAGTCAATGCGGTACGAGCCGTCAGCCGCTGGCGGGCCGACGGTGATCTCGCGCTTTTCGGTCATGACAACGGGCTTGCCGTCCGGATGGTAGGCGATCGCCAGGTCGATTTGCGCCGAGAAATCCGGGTTCGTTGTCGCTTTGGCATCGGTCACGCCCATCCGGCCTTGGCCGGGCACGTTCCACTGCTCCCAGTAGTTCAGCCCGTTGATCTCCTTCCACGAAAACCACAACGCGAAATGCCACGGATGATCGGTCGGACTCAGCCACACCAGTTCCGTCCCGTCGGGCAGATTGAGCGGGTTGAAATACGGCTTGGGCAGGTCCTTGCCGTAGTTGAACTGCCAGACGATGCGGTCGCCGTCGAGTAAGGCCACAGTCGAATCGGTCCGCCGCCACCGGTACGACGGTGGTGCGGTGGCTACTGCCGGCTGGGACGCGCTCCCCAGCTTGCCCAGCGCGGCGTCGGCCGCCTGAACGACGGTCGGCACCTTGGACGTGGCCATGATCTGCCGCAACGTCTTCGTCACCTCGTCGCGATGCGCGTCGCCCAGCAGGCCGGCGACCTTGACCGCCGCCATACCCGCCACACCACCCACGTCGGGGTCATCCAGGTACGTCATCGCCAGGTGCATCGCCTCCGGCACGGCCCGGGCGCCGAGCAATTCGAGCAGCGGCTTCTTGTCCGCCGGACGCTCGGCGAGCTTCAACACGTCGCCAATCAGCACGGCCGCGTCGGCGGCCCGGCGTTCCGCCGGCAGCGTGGCAATATGCTGCCCCAACATGCGAGCCAGCGCCTGCAGGATGGCCGGCTTGGCGGCCTTGTTCTTCTCGTCGCGCGCCGTCTCAAAAAGATCGTCCATCGGTGCCGGCGTCGGCCAAGCGCACATCGCTTCCAGCCCCGCCGCCTTGATCGCAGCATCCTCGCTGCCCGCTTCGTGCTTTGCCACCGCCAAGGCGCGTTCCGTGGCGATCGTCGGTAAGACGCGGATCAATCGAGTCTGCGTGGCGACGTCATGGTCCGAACCCGCCTGGCCCAGCAGATGGAAGATCATGGTGTTCGCCCCCCGGGCGAGCAGGGCATCCACGCAGAGGGCTCGCGCCTTCTCGTCTCCGCCAGTGAGCGTCTGTGCGATAACCTGCTCCGTCTTGGCCCCCGGAATCGATGCCAGCGCCGTCGTCGCCGCCGCGCGCTCCGCTTCGCCGCCCTGGAGAGCACGTTCGATCAGCAATGGCACATCCGTGTCGGTCCCCAACTTGCCGAGGGCCGCGATGGCGGCCATTCGTACGGTCTCGTTGTCGCTCGCCGCGGAACGTCGGATCGCGCCCGTCGCCGCCCTGTCGCCGCGGTCCGCCAGGGCCGCGATCAGCAACGCCTGCGCTTCGGGCTCCATTCGCATCACCTGATCGGCGATGCCCTTGGTGTCGCCCGCCCTCGGAAGGTTCCGAACGATGAACACCACCATCGCGTGCAGTTCGGGTGACGTGCTCGCCAAGGCCTCCTTGAGCAACATGGTCTGGCGGCTGGGGTCGGTCAGCACGAGCCCGCGCAGCGCCGCCGCTCGCGTCTGGCCCGGTTCAGCCGGCCCGTATAGCAACCGGTAGATGCCAGCCGCCGTCTTCTTGTCGCCGCGGGCCGCCAGCCGCTCCGCACAGGCCAGACACGCATCGGTAATGGCCGCCCGCAGTTCATCCGCCGCCTCGCCGCGGGCGTTACGCAGTACCTCGGCGGCCGCGGCCGTGCCGATCTTGCTCACAGCCGAGACCACCGCCTGGGCAAGTTCCGCATCGCCGTCCTTGATCAGCGGCTCCAGCAGCGTCACCGCGTCGGCGTCGGCTCGGTTGCCGATCGAGTTGACGATACCGAGCTTCAGCTTGCCCGCCGCCTTCGGCAGCGCATCCCGTAGCGCTCTTGACGCCTCGGGACCAGCGATACGCTCCAGGGCATACCGAGCCATCATCGCCGTCGGCTCGTCGGCCAGCAGCGGCCCCACCAGCGGCACCTGTTCCGGCGTGCCAATCATCGCCAGTTGCCGGCAGAAGAACGCCTTGCCCTCCGGCGTCTTGCAGGTGGCGACGGCCTCGCCCAACCTCGCCGCCAGTTGCGCCCGGTCGGCCGCGGCGGCCTTGCCGGTTCGCGACGTTGAGTCGTTCACCAGTTGCTCGACCGAGAACAACGGCTGGCGATCCTGCCCGAATGCGTAGGCGGCCGCTGCCGTGATCGCCGTGTCCACGTCCACGCCCACCCCCTCGGCGGCGGCGGCCGTCGTCGGCCAGTTCTCCGGCATCGGGATCGTCACCCGCCCCGTGGCTGCCCACTCCGTGCCGCGGAGCATCAGCGTCTGCCACGCGACGCTCCGCATCGCGTGCACGTCGTGGCCAAGGAGGAAGTTGACGCCGCGGCCCTTGCCCAACCGCGTCGTGATCAGCACCGGCTCCCATTGGCCGGTGCCCGAAAACTGGGGCTCGGCGAACGCATCCGCCAACAGGTGGAAGTCCGATTTGCCCAGCTTGACCATCTTCTGGTACAGCTCGTCGGTGATCCAGAAATCGGCTAGACCCTGGGTGATGGGGTGCGAACGGTCGCGGACGACCACCTTGAAGGTGTGATAGGCCGTGTGCCCCGTGTGGCCCCACTTCCAGGTCAGGCCTGAGATCTCCTGGAACTCGGCCCAGTCGTTGCAGGCGGTACAGGCCGCGTGGAACTGCACCAGCCCCTTGCCGCCGCCGATCGCATCGGCGAATGCCTTCTTGCCCTCGGCCGTCCACGGCCCACCCGTCATTTCGGGGTGGCACGTCCAGTTGCTGACGATCACGTCGCACTTGGAGAACGTCGCGTCCGTGACCTTCGCCACCTCGTTCACAGTGTCGACAACCTTGAACCGCTTGGAGTCGTTGTACAGCTTCTCCAGCAGCGGTGTCGTCGTCTTCCAGTCGTGGACGTTCTGCCCGCTTAGGATGACCACGCGGATGGCCTCGCCGCGCGCCACCGCTCCCCCACCGGCGATCGCCACTCCTGCCGCCCATACGCAGGCCGCACATTGCATCATTCGTTGTCCGCTCATTTCACTCATTCCCATTTCAGGCAACCCGTCGCTTGCGCTCCGGGCTCTGATTCATTTCTCGAACCCCGGGCCCCGTTTCTTCAAAGATGCCACGGTGCACGCATGACCCGTACCATCCGGGCATTGGCCTCGGGATCGTTGACGAACTCCTCCTTGTCGGGGTTCCAGCGCAGCTTGCGGCCCAGGTGTACGGCCAGCCAGGTCAGGTGGCAGATGGCGTCGGACCGCACGGCCACGTCGATATTGCTGACCGTCCGGCCGCGGGTCTTGACGCACTCGATCAGATTCCGCTGCTGATGCAGGCTCACCGGCAGGCGCGTCTCATCGGGGCCGATCTTCTCGTCGAGCAGCGACCTCGGCTCGGCGATGATCTGTCCGCGGTCGACGTGAACCCACCCCCGGGTTCCCTCGAAACGAATGCCGTGCTGGTTCGGCCCGCCGTCGCTGGTGAAGTGCATCACCACGCCGCTCGCGTACTTGAGCTTCGCGTCCCAGTTGAGCGGGTTGTCGCAGAGGCTGTCCTTCGATGGGAACACGCCGGACCCTTCGACTTCGATCGGGCCGGTCAATTCGGTGCCGTTGCCCCACTGGGCAATGTCGACGTGATGGATGCCCCACCCGGCGATGTAGCCGAGCGAGTAGTCGCTGATGTGGAACCAGTGCGGGCTCTCGGTGCGCTTGGGCGTGTACGGCGCCCACGGGGCCGGTCCCAGCCACATGTCGTAATCGAACCCCGCGGGCACCGGCGCGGGGACGTAGGTCACATCGCCCGTCCGCTCGGCGTGGCCCGAGGGGGCGGACACCTTGATCGTGTGCAGCTTGCCGAGGCGGCCGTTGATCGCCAGCTCGCAGGCCTGGCGGAACTGGGGCATCGAGCGCTGCTGCGTGCCGAACTGGAAGATGCGGCCGTAGCGGTGGCAGGCTTCCCGCAACATCTTGATCTCCTGGAGGCTCATGCCCAGCGGCTTTTCGACGTAGACATCCTTGCCGCTTCGCACCGCGGCCAGGGCACACGGCACGTGCCACTGATCGACCGTCGCCACCTGGACCACGTCGATGTCCTTGCGGACCACGAGTTCGCGGAAATCGTTGTAGGCCGCGCACACGTCCTTCTTGTAGAACTCGTTGGCGCGGGCCCGGGCGGCCTCGCGCTTCGGCTGCTTGGGGTCGCACACCGCCACGACCTGCACGTCGGCCACCTCGAACATGCGGGTCATGTCGTACGTGCCCATGCCGCCGGTGCCGATGCACCCTACCGTGATGCGGTTGCTGGGCGCGACCGCACCGTCGAGCCCCAGCGCCGACGACGGCACGATGTACGGGAATGCGACCGCGGCCCCCGCCGCTTTGGCCGCTCCCTTGAGCACGTTCCGCCGCGTGATCCACCGCTCGTGGCGACTCTTCATCTGGTTTCTCCAGTCTTGTGTGGGACCGGTTTCCAGCCGGTCTGTATGACCCAGCTCAGTGTGGGACCGGCATCTTGCCGGTCCAAATAACCGGCTGGAAGCCGGTCCCACACGTGCTATCGCTGGGCAGCCGTTTCGGTCGACTGCCACAGGTCAGCCAGTCGCTGCTTGTGTGGATCGTCCGACTTCACGTACGAGTCCAGCACTGCGTGCAGGCCCCGGGCAAGCTTGGCCACTGTATCGACGTAGCTGCGATCGGCCGCCGCCTGCGATGCCGGATCGGCCAGCGGCTTGAGCTTACCCTCCTGCTGCATCTGCCGCCGCTGCCCCACGGTGGCCGCGCAATCCAGCGCCAGCTTCGCGTGTCGCGCCTCGTAGCAGGCACCCAAACCGGCGTCGTACACCCGATCGTACCATCGACTTATTCGCTCGAGGTCGGCCTTTGGTTTCGGATCGAGGCCCGCCAAGACCGCCAACGCCTGCTCATCGAGCGTAAGGCGCTCGCCCGCGGCCTGGGCTGGGGCCGGCTCCTGGTCTGGAGGAGGGCTCGTACCCAAGCCGAAGCTGACGCGAGCGACCTGCGGTGTCCGGTCGTCAGGCAGGAACACTGAGGCCGGCTCGAAAGGCCGCCACGGCTGGCCGTTGACCGTC